>JAGABQ010000043.1:0-3312 GCA_017614495.1 Clostridia bacterium | reverse complement strand
TTCCAGAGCTCGAAGGCGTTGCCGAAACGGATCTTCAGTTCCCTGTTCCAGACGCAGCCGCCGATGAACGAGAAATCGCAGTTCTTCACCGTGACGCCGACGGCGTCCGTCGCCGCGAATCCGTGTACGCCGCTGTTTATGAACGCGACGTCGGAAAACGTGACGTACCGCCTCGCCGAGACCATCACTCTGTTCCCGTAAACCGCGCACTCAACGCTCCGGTATACACGCCCGGGATTGCCCTCCGAATACAGAAACAGCTCGCGGTCAGCGGCCTGAAGGCGTCCCTCGGTCGTTCCGATCCTCGTATCATGCCATTTTCCCTGCCTGTCAAGGCCCTCTTTTTCCCACGCTAGCACGCCGCAGGAGGCGCCGCCGTCGAATATGAAGTTGCAGGCCTCGCTCTCAGGCGTGACGGCGCAGCGCCATACGTTCCGTTCGGTCTGAATCCAGTTTTCGGGCGCGGAAAGATCGACCGAGCCGCAGAAAACCGGCTTTTCGCCCTCTCCGTACGCGCCGAAAAATATCGGGGCGTTCTCTTCCCCGTCGGGCGGCAGGAGCGAATCACGGAAAAAACTCCCGCGGCGGAAAAGAACCGTGTCTCCCGGAGAAACGGTCAGGTCCCGCCATGAGCGGACGGCCTCATCCGGGCTCAGACCGGAGCGCCCTCCGGCGGGTGCGCCTGAATCAACGTAAAAAATCATTATATTCCCCCCCGCGCCGGCAAAGATCTGAAACGCTCAAGGACGCGCTCCGCGGTCTCTCTCACAAACAGATCGACGCGCTCCGGCGTCAGATACCGGTATTCTCTGTAAAGATCCCCGTGCTCACCGCTCCGGTAAAATCCGCAGATATACCGCCGTCTGTTTTCAAACGCGTCGGCGGCGAACATATCCATAAATACGTTTTCAAAGCCGACCGCATTCTCGTACACAGAGAACGCCCTGAAATCCGGATGACGTTCGAGATACAGATAATCAAGATCGTACCAGTCTTCCTTTGCGTCACGGATAAGTTTTTCCATGTCTTCTCCGTACTCTTTCGGAAAATACTTTTTGAGAGACGGGATGATTTCGTCTATCCAGAGAACGTCCGTCAGAAGATGGGCGTAATACCCGAGAAAAAACGAAAGCTCCCTGATTCCGTACCCGCTCACGCGCTTTTCGTCAAGATAGATTTCGCGGAAATATTCCGCGTCGATAAACGTCCTGTCGTCGGGACGCGTCTTGAAATGCGTCGTCTTCTTCGGAGGACGGAACTCCGACCAGTCTTCGTTCGGGACCCCGCTGTCGGGGGCGATATTCCCCACCACGAACGCCGTTTCATCGGCTTTTTTCAGACGCGGCAGAAGCTCGTCCGCGACCCTCAGATGCACCATCCACGATGCCATGCCGTCCCTCCGTTCTTTTTTAGGATACTACGGCAAAATAATACCATTTTAAGGGGATTATGTCAAGTATCGGCACCGCTTTTCCGGTGGGCCGCATGCTGAGGATTCTCTTGCCCTGCCTGATTTCTGATTAATCTCCGAAAAAACATACTCTGAATGAGCGATGACAAAATCAGCGCTCCTTTTCTTTGCTCAAAAGCGCAATAATTCATTGCATATATGGATATGGATCACTTTATACCAAACTGATCGTTTTTTTCGGATAATAACGTGAATACCCAAAAATGGGGAAATGACTGATGAATAAATAGCTATCGGAACAGATGAAAAAAGACGGGCAAAAAAACTGCCCGTCCTGATTCAAACAAACGCGTATTAACGTCACAACTCACTTGTGCTGAACAGCTAAACCCGCACTTTGCTCTGGACAAAGAGCACGCCGAAAAGCAATATTGCGTGTTATCTTCTCCAGAGTTTGATGAAATCGTCGTCCGAGAGGATCTCTTCCTTAACCGGCTGGAGCGGCTCGCCGCCTACAAGGTTCTCTTCCTTTTCGGCCTCCTCGAGCTTGTCCTCCACGACGGGCATCTTCTCCTTTGACGAGTGGAGCTCGTCGCCGTCGAAACCGGTCGCTACCACGGTTATCGATATCGTATCGTCAAGATTCTCGTCGAGCGCGGCGCCCCAGATGATCGTCGCATCGGGATGCGCTTCGTCGGTGATGAGCGCGGCCGCCGTTTCCATCTCGTCCAGACCGATGTCGGGAGAAGCGGTAACGTTGATTATGATGCCGTGCGCGCCGGCGATCGAGGTCTCGAGAAGCGGCGAGGATATCGCGAGCTTTGCCGCCTCGGTGGCTTTTTCTTTTCCGGAAGCGATACCGACGCCCATGTGAGCGGAGCCAGCGTCATGCATTACCGCCTTGACGTCCTCAAAGTCTAGGTTAACGAGCCCCGGCACGTTGATGAGCTCGGAAATGCTCTGCACGCCGCGGCGAAGAACGTTATCTGCCTCCGCGAAAGCGTTTGCGAAAGTTATCTTGGTATCGGAAATGAGTTTGAGGCGCTCGTTCGGGATTATGATAAGCGAATCCACCGAGTCGCGGAAATTGGAGATACCCTTAAGAGCGGCCTCCATCCTGCGTCTGCCCTCGAAATTGAAGGGCTTTGTCACTATGCCTATCGAAAGGATGCCGAGCTCGCGTGCGATACGCGCGACGACGGGAGCGGCTCCCGTGCCCGTTCCACCGCCCATTCCGGCCGTGATGAACACCATGTCGGCTCCGCGGATCGCATCGGCTATTTCTTCAGAAGACTCCTCTGCCGCCTTTGCCCCCTTTTCGGGATCGGCTCCGGCTCCGCGCCCGCCCGTCAGCTTGTTGCCGATCGGGATCTTAACGCTCGCCTTTGAGCGATTGAGCGCCTGCTTGTCGGTATTTATCGCTATGAACTCGACGCCCTTTGTTCCTGCGTCGATCATTCTGTTGACTGCGTTGTTTCCGCCGCCTCCGACGCCGATCACCTTTATGATATTGCCGTCACCGTCAAATTCGGAATAATCTCCGTATCCACCAAATGACATTTCACTTGCCATTACACCGTTCTCCTGTTCGCGTTTACTTTTTACGTATCTTTACGGGGCCGCCGCCGCGGCGACACCGTTCAAATCATTATCTCTAATATAATAACCCATTTTCTGGTTTATTGCAAGTACTTTTTTAACGAAAAAATATTTTTTTGGCCTTAATCGTATGAATATAGCTCGCTTTCCTTGCGATAAATGATCGGATTGACGTATTCGGCGTTGAATGACGCGATCGTTATCTGCTCGATATCGTCGGAATCCGAAATGATTTTTTCGATAAGCCGAATCTTCGCCTCGACGGCGTCCGAGTCGCCTATTAGAAGCTTGTATCTGTGGTC
>JAGABQ010000042.1:0-5258 GCA_017614495.1 Clostridia bacterium | reverse complement strand
GCGGCTCTTGAGACGGTAAAAGATTTTCCGCTATACACATGGTGCCTGAAATCGTACGTTAAAACACGAGTGTTGCATGAAGCCGGTAAACGAGAAGAAGAACAAAACGAACGCGGTTGGTACATATCCGAGTTATTCCGCGCTTTCGTACATCAGGTGTATATGATTGAAAACATCTATGTTGAGCAGGAAAAATATGCCGAAGCTTTATACTGCTGCGAAGCGATCCGTGATATTACGGAAGCGATATACCGCGGCGAAACGTACCGCCCGCCGCTGATGTACGATTATCGGAATTTGTTTCACACGCATGCTCTTTGCCTTGTTAAACTCGGACGAAAGAAAGAAGCCGTTGACGTTCTTAAAAAATGCGTGGCTTTCATCAAAGCTCAGGAAAAGGATTTCAATAAAAAAACAGACCTTAACATTCCTCTGTTTCCTAACGTTCGATTCAGCTACGGATTCGGTGGAAATGCTGAATATGAACACGCTGCAGAGAGAATAAAAAGAATTGTAACGGATGAAGCTTTCAAGTCGCTTGCAGATATCGACGAATATAAGGAGCTTGCAGAAAATGCGATAAAAGAAAGCTGACTCGCTTTTTAGCCCATACGAGGCGGAGAGAACTACCCGCCTCGCAGAGAGCAAAGCGCTTTTGATGACCGCAGGTTGTCAAAAGCGCTTTTGCGTTGGTTTTGCTGAAAATAGCACAGATTAGATCAATTTCAAAGCTAAGCGCAAAAAATCGGGACACCTGCTCTATCGCAAGTGTCCCGAGGGGCTTTTTTTAATGTTTTTATGCGGTTTTCCGTGAAGTCACCCAAGGTCGGCGAGGGTGCCCATAGGGTCCCAGGGGTCGAGCTCTATCGGCGGGAGCTTTGCAAGGTCGGCGAGGTCGCCGAGATATTCCTTCTCCACCGCCGCCTGATACACGTACATGTCAAACCAACTGTCGGTGCAGATATAATATCCCTTTTCGCCGCTCTTGTCGCCCCAGCTGTTCTCTATCTTCCAGCGGTTCGGGCGGCCGCCGTCGAGATTCACGCCCGTTATCACCATCGCGTGATTCATCGCCGAGAAGAGATAGTCGAGCGCGTCCTCTTTCGATATGCCGAGCTCAAGCCCGGTGAGCAGCTCCGGACGGAAGGAATTGTCGTCCCATACGCCCTTTTCGCGGTCGCCGAACTTGCCGACGTCGCTCCCGAACCACACGGGGCGGCCCGCCTCGAGCTGACGTATTATCGCCTGCTTGAACTCGTCCATCGGGAGATTGAGATGTATCACGCCGCCGGCGCCCACCACGTTGCCGAGATAACGGACGGTATAGGTTTTGTGGAACGGCTTGTCCGACGTCGGGGCGTTTATGATGCTGACCGTGCGGTCGAGAAGCCCGAAGGCGTATTTTTCGGCGAATCCGAGGGGCGTCATGCCCTTTTCGACGTGATAAACGCCGTTTTTGTCGACGTATTCGAAGTCAAAGGTCTCCGGCGGCTCGGTATAACACGTGCAGAGGAAGCCGTATATCCTGCCGAGCATGCGGTCTTTCTCCGCGCCGACCTCGCTCTCCGTCGCTCCGTCCGAGATCATGCGGCGCAGCTTCGCCGCACAGAGCTTGAGGTTCCTGTTAAGATAATGGTTCATCATGGCTGTATGGGAGGTCTGGTAGGTCTCGCCGAACACGTCTCGCGGGACGAGACCGTACTTGCGCACTATATTGGCGAACATCTCCCACTGTCCCCCGTCGTGAACGCCAGAGGAAAGGATGAAGGCGACCGTGCGGTCGTTAACGGGGAGCGCGGCCGTCTCGATTATCGCTTCGAGGAAATAATTCGCGCGCTCGAGCTTGTCCCAGAACGCGAGCCAGCTCTGCGAAAGCTGAAAGTTCTCGAGCTCGTGTTCCGCCGCGATGCCCTCGCGGAGCAGATTCGTCGCCGCGAAGAGCCAGCAGCGCCCCGAGGCCTGCTGATCCGTCACGGGGAGGGTCTTAATTTCGACCGAAAACTTGTTGGCGACCGAAAAGGCGTCGGACGCCGAGTACGCGACCGCGTTGAGGTCGGTTTTCGATACTGCGAGCGTCGCTATTCTGCGCTCGGCGCTCCCGCGGTAATCTTCGCTCCATTCTAAGAGCGCTTCTCTCGTTATCTCTCTGTTATTCATCGATTTGTCTCCTTTGTGTCGTTATCGGCTTCGCGGACGGCGCGGAGCATGTGGATTTTGTACCCTTTTTCGGAAAAATTCTTTTCGTATTCTGTCATGACGTTGTCGGCGGCGAGCTCGCTTGCGTGCAGATCGCGCGTGACGTACGTGACCCTGAACGGCGAGCACTCAAGCTCCCCGAGCGTAAAGTCGAAAAGCGCCTCGTTGTCTGTCTTGAATATGAGGTCGCCCCCGGGGACGAGGAACGAGGCGTATCTTTTGAGCCGGTCGCGGTGGGTAAGCCGGCGCTTGGCGTGCCTCGCCTTGGGCCACGGGTCGGAAAAATTGAGATATAACGTCGAAACCGAGCCGTCCGGCAGGATGTCGCCGAGCCGGTCGGCGTCGGTGACCGCGAACTTTACGCGGTCGGGGGATATTTCCGCCGCCGCTGCCTTCTCGACAGCTATGAGCATGACGTCGGATATGCGCTCCACGGCGAGGAATCTCTTTTCGGGATATCTGAGCGCCATTCCCCTGACGAAGTCGCCCTTGCCGCATCCTATCTCAAGGCATAGCGGAAGCTCCGGCAGGTCGTCCCTCCCCGCCGCGAGGTATTCTGCGCACCGCCCGAGCCGCTCGGCGCCGTGCTTCTTTTTTCTCATTCTCATGGTTGATTTATTCTCTGTTTTCTGTTATAATTATGATTGATTGACTGTCTTTATTGGCCGGTCCGGAATATTTTACAACAAATTCCGCCAAAAATCAAGGGAAACCCCGCCCGCCGCAGGGCGCTGATTCCCGGAAAGGCTGCGAAAGCGTGGATAAAAAAACATTTTACGATGTCCTGTCGAAAAAGCTGCGCGAGCTCGGAGTCCGCAACGACTACATCGAAAACCATATAGATCAGTTTGAAAACTATTTCGCCGACAAAAGCTCCGAGCAGGTCGAAGCCGAGATCGCGCGGCTCGGCGATATAGAGCGCGTCGCCGCGCGCATAAAGCGCATGACCGACAAAATGCTCCTGACCGACACCGGCATCCCCGACGAGCCCGCCTCCCCGGCGGCAAAGACCGGGGAGATCCCCGAGCCCGGAGACGGGCCGGACGACGGCGAGGACGACGGGGACGAGGAGGACCTCGATCCCGCGTCTCTTGAGGTAAGGGAGCTCCGTTCGCTGAAAAACGAAAGCGGCGCGCCGTCCGTTTCGGGAGACGAGCTCTTCGACGACGACGAGGGCGGCAAAAAGATATCCCCCGTCACCGTCACGGAGGACGAGCGCATCGGTTCGAGGGTCAGAAAAACCGCTTTTGACGACTCGGAGATCAAAAAACGTCTGACTTTGTTCAGAATACTTTCTATTTTGTGCATTCCGCTGGCGCTCGTCGTGATACTCGTGACGGCGGCTGTGTTCGCCCTGATATTCCTTATCCTCGCGATAATCGTCATAATCGCCGTCGCCGCGCTCGCCGTGGTGACCGTCGCCGGGACATGCGTCTTCGTATTCGGCATGATACTCGGCATCGTCAAGCTGCTCGAGACCCTGCCGGCCGGCCTGTTTGAATGCGGGCTGTCCCTCATGGTCGGGTCCGCAGCGATGTTCGCCGGCATACTGATATACAATTTTGCCGTCAGATTCATCCCGTGGGTCGCCTCCAAGCTCCTGCAGTTCATGAAATTCGTGTTCCGCAAATACCGCATACTCTACGCGTACATCAAAAAGGAGGTGCTCAAGCTGTGAAACCCACCTCTGTTATTTATCTCATCCTCGCGGTCATCCTCTTTTTCGGCGGCTTCGGCATGTGCAAATACGCCGAAAAGCTCGCCGAGGACAGGAATCAGCCGATATACGACCAGGAAATCGGGGAGGACGGCTCGTCGCTCTATACCTATGAGATAGACAACACCGCCGTCGCGACCCTCAAACTCGTGTTTTCGGACGTCGACGTGACGATAAAGCCGTCTCCCGACGAAAAAAGCAGAGTAGAACTCCGCAATTTCTCTGTGCGCGACTATTCCGTCACCCTGAACGGCTCGGCCGTGACCGTCGACGGCACGGTCGGCAAGCTCGCGTCACTTCTCGACCGCTCCTCCGGCGGGATACAGTTCCGCGGGCTGAGGTATTTCCTCCTCAAGGATCCCGACCCGTCGCTCAAACGGAGCGTGACCGTGTATATCAGCGACGCCTCCAAGCTCAATTCGCTCAGCGTTTCGGAGACCGGCGGTTCCCTTTCCCTGTCTGATATCGCAAATCCGCTCGACTATTCTCTGTCGCTCAAGGACTGCGCGGCGCGCGTAAGCGGCGTTTCGACGGTCTCGGTCGGCGAGATTTCCCTCAAAGCCGGCGATCTCGAGGTCTCCGGCAGCTCCTTCAACACGCTCGTCATCGACTCAACGGACGCGAGCGTCCGCGTGACCTCGAACGGCGCGATACAGCGCACGACGACGTCGTACGACCTCTCGGTGACCGAGGGCTCTCTCGTTTACAACGGATCGCTCGTCGAGGACGGCTCGTACAAGATATCCCAGGCGATATCTCTGTCAATGATCAGGATATCCGTCTCCGGGGGGAACATTAACCTCACGGATGACGAGCCCGCGACGCCGTGAAATGCCCTCAGTGCGGCTATCCCGACTCAAAGGTCGTCGATTCCCGCCCAACGGAAAACGAGGCGATACGCCGCCGGCGCATGTGCCTGAAATGCGGATCGAGGTTCACGACCTACGAAAGCTATCTGATCCCGACGGTCGTGCCCGTCATGGTGATAAAAAAGAACGGCTCCGCACAGCTTTTTGACAGAAACAAGATACTGACGGGGCTCCTCCAGGCGTGCTACAAGCGGCCGGTCGAGCGCTCGACGATGCTCGGGGTTATTGACGCCATCGAGGACGAGATACGCACGTCCGGCAAGACGTCGGTCACTTCATCGGAGATCGGAAAGATGGTAATGGACCGTCTGAAACGCATAGACGACGTTTCCTACGTCCGTTTCGCCTCGGTTTACCGCGAATTCAAGGACGTCGAGACCTTCCGCCGCGAGATAGACAGTCTGTCGGCGGACAAGGACGAGCCGGGGGCGGACAAATGACGCGCGAATATACGTCTCTCTGCGCCGATCTCGAGG
>JAGABQ010000041.1:0-2895 GCA_017614495.1 Clostridia bacterium | reverse complement strand
CGTGGTGACGAACACGGTACCCAACACCGGCGTTTCTCTCCCGTTTTTCTCCTGCGGAGGCACGGCGGTCATAGCGCAGCTCGCCGAGATAGGGATTCTTCTTTCGATATCGAGATTCAGCTACGTCGAGATGCCGGAGACGTTGCCTCAATGAGAGTTCTGATGACCGGCGGCGGGACCGGAGGACATATCAATCCCGCCCTCGCGATCTGCAGGATAATAAAAGAGCGGGAGCCGGACTCTGAAATCATGTTCGTCGGAACGCCGAACGGCATGGAAAACGAGCTCGTAACACGCGAGGGATATCCGATAAAGCACGTCAGGATCAAAGGCATCCGCCGCGGTACGATCCTCGGTAATCTGAAGACCGCGCGGCTCATGCTGAGCTCTAAAAAAGAGGCAGGGAAGATAATCCGCGAATTCTCCCCCGACGTGTGCATAGGCACCGGCGGTTTTGTGTCCTGGCCGCTCATAAGCGCCGCCGAGTCGCTCGGCGTGCCGACCGTGCTCCATGAGTCAAACTGTCAGCCGGGAATGGCTGTCAAGGCGCTCGCCCCGAAGCTCAGTCTGCTTTTCACGAATTTTGAGGAGACCGCGGAGCTTGTGAAGTGCCGTAACGTAATTCGTTCAGGCAACCCGATGCGGAAGGGAATTGCAAAGACCGGGCAGCGCGAGGCGATGCTCGGGCTCGGGCTCGGGGAATACGGTTATTCGGTGCTCTCCTGCGGAGGGAGCAACGGCGCCGAGGCCATCTCGAACGAGATGATCCCGACGATGAAACTTTTTTCGTCACGTCATCCCGAGGTTTTTCATCTCCATCAGACGGGGAAACGCAAATTCGAGGACGTAAAAAAGCGTTTTGACGACGAGGGTCTCTCGTCTTTTCCCAATCTCGAGATAAGGGACTACATTTACGATATGCCTCAGCGGCTGTGCGCCGCCGACGTCGTGATCAGCCGGGCCGGCGCCATGACGCTTTCCGAACTCGCCGAGCTCGGCAAACCGGCAATATTGATACCTTCGCCTAACGTGGCGGACAATCATCAGTACAGGAACGCGAAGTCCCTCAGCGACAGGGGGGCGGCGGTACTCGTCGGGGAAAGCGAACTTGACGGGAAAAAGATCGCCTCGATTCTCGAGACGCTCGTCTTTGACGAGGACAGAAAAAAAAGCATGTCGGAGGCGATCTCCGGGTTTGCGGTAAAAGACACCGATAAAATCATTTACGACGGCATAAGAAGCGTTATACGCTGAAAAAACGTGAAAGGAGGATCGTATGGGGCTTTTTGATTTCAACGGAGCCGAACTGCTTGACGAAAACGTCAGCATTGAGGAGCTCAAAAACAACGAATCGCTTAAAAACATGAATATCAAAAACCGCCGCAGACAGATCTTTCGCACGGTTTTTTACGTTCTGATCGCCGTTCTGCTGCTCGCAGGGGCTTTTGCCGCCGGCGTGGCTCTGCTTTTCAGACTGAGGACGGTCGAGGTGACGGGGAACGAGAGGTACCTGACCGACGAAATGATTGAGGCGAGCGGGCTGAGGACGAATTCCAACCTGCTTTTCATCAGCACGGCGGAGGCGGAGCAGAACATCTCGGAGGCCTTCCCGTATATCAGAAAAGTGTCAGTCACGAAAAACTATCCGGACGGCGTCAGCATCACGGTCGAGGAGGACACCGCCAAGTGGTACGGCAAGATATGGGATCAGTGGTTCATCCTCACGGCAGACCTCAGGGTGATGGAAAAGATCCCGGGTCCCGAGGCGGCGGAGCAGTACGAAGGCGCACGGCTCAAACGCATCAGGCTTCCGGAGGTTAACTACGCGGTCGTCGGCGAAAAGCTGGTATTCGGCAGCGCCACGGCGTACGATTATACGGTGAAATTTCTCGACGAGATTTCGGCTCTCGACATATTCGGACGGCTTGAGTTTATCGACGTCGGCGACAGGTATCATATAGCTCTCTACATGAACGACCACAGATACAAGCTTCTTATCGGCGACTCGGACGCCGTCGAGGCGAAGATCAGACTTATCGAAAAAATCATTTCGGATTCCGACGATATCGAGCAGATAACTATCGCGTCATTCAACGCGGAGTACGTCAATCCTATCATTTATCGCAAGGAAAGCGAGCTTTATTCGTACGATTGAGGCCAAAAAATTATTTTTTCGTTAAAAAAGTACTTGCAATAAACCCGAAAATGGGTTATTATATTGGAGATAATGATTTGAACGGCGTCGCCGCGGCGGCATCGTAAAGATACGTAAAAAGTAAACGCGAACAGGAGAACGGTGTAATGGCAAATGAAATGTCATTTGGTGGATACGGAGATTATTCCGATTTTGACGGTGACGGCAATATCATAAAGGTGATCGGTGTCGGCGGCGGCGGCAACAACGCGGTCAACAGAATGATCGACGCCGGAACAAAGGGCGTTGAGTTCATAGCGATCAATACAGACATGCAGGCGCTCAATCGCTCGAAGGCGAGCGTTAAGATCCCGATCGGCAATAAGCTGACGGGCGGACGCGGAGCCGGAGCCGATCCCGAAAAGGGAGCAAAGGCGGCGGAAGAGTCCTCGGAGGAAATAGCGGACGCAATCCGCGGCGCAGACATGGTGTTCATTACCGCCGGCATGGGCGGCGGAACGGGCACGGGAGCCGCTCCCGTAGTCGCGCGCATTGCACGCGAGCTCGGCATCCTTTCGATAGGCATAGTGACCAAGCCCTTCAATTTCGAGGGCAGACGGAGGATGGAGGCTGCTCTCAAGGGTATCTCCAATTTCCGCGACTCGGTGGATTCGCTTATCATAATCCCGAACGAGCGCCTCAAACTCATTTCCGATACCAAGATAACTTTCGCAAACGCTTTCGCGGAGGCAGATAACGTT
>JAGABQ010000040.1:0-3874 GCA_017614495.1 Clostridia bacterium | reverse complement strand
CCCTTGACGTCGGCGCGCGTCACGCCGCCGACGGCCAGGAGCTCGTCGTCCGCCGCCGCGGCGACGCCGCGCAGACCTCCGAAGCGCGAGAGCAGTTTTTTCGCCTTTGCCGGCCCTATCCCGCGGACCTCCTCGAGGACCGAGCGCCGCAGCGTTTTGCGCTTGGCACCGCTCATGCGCGAGACCGTGTACCGGTGGACCTCCTCCTGTATGCCGTAAATGAGCAGGAACACCGGCTGTTCGTGGGCTATCGAGATATAGTTTTCGTCGTCGGTGAGCTCCCGCGTCTTGTGGAACTCGTCCTTGACCATGCCAAAGACGGGGATGTTCACCCCGAGCTCGGACAAAAGTCCGCGTATCACCGATACGTGTCCCGTCCCTCCGTCGAGGAGGATCAGATCGGGATACTCGTCCTCCTTGTGCGCCAGCCGGCGGGAGATCGCCTCCCTCATCGAGGAATAGTCGTCCTGCCCCTCCGTGAGGCGCATTTTGTAAGTCCGGTAGCCGCTTTTGTCCGGCTTTCCGTTCCTGTAAAGGACCTTGCCGGCCGTGATGTTCTCGTTTCCGAGATTCGAGATATCGTACGCCTCGATGGTCTCGGGCACGACCTCGAGGCCGAGCAGGGCGGCGAGCCGCACGAGCGTCGATTCGTTTTTCTCGAACGACGCGTTTTTCTTTTTGAGATATTCCTCGGCGTTGGATTTCACAACGCCGCAGAGCGAGCGCAGCCCGCCCTTTTCGGGTATCCTGACCTTCACCGTCCGGCCGGCCTTTTCCGTCAGCAGGTCGGAGAGGGTCTTTTTCGCGTCGGCGTCGAGCGGGAAATCCGTGACGAACTCCGGCGGGATATATTCCCGGACGGTGTATAGCCCGTATATGAACGAGATCAGCGCGTCCTGATCCATTATCCTGTCGGCTCCGAAGGCGAAGCACTCCGAGTCTGTGACCGCGCCGTTCCTGACGTAGAATATGCAGACGCAGCTGCCCTTTTCCTCGCAGTACACCGAGAGGACGTCCCTCTCGTCGTCGGGAGCGCCCACGACGCGCTGTTTGTCCCACAGACGGTCGAGCGCCGCGAGCCGGTCGCGATAGACCGCCGCGTTCTCGAACATGAGATTCTCCGCAGCCGTCTCCATCGCCTCGGTGAGCTCGCGCCGCACACCCGAAAACGAGCCGCACAGGAAGGCCGAAACCTCCCTGAACCGCGCGCGGTATTCCTCGGCGCCCACGCATCCGGTGCAAAGCCCGCAGCACTTTTTGAGCTCGTAGTTGAGGCACGGCCGCGTGCCTATGTCTTTTGGGAAGCTCCTGCGGCAGTCGGGTATGCCGAAGGCGCCGCGGACGGTGTTGAGTATGCCGTACGCCACGCCGGTCCCCGAATACGGGCCAAAATACTTCGCCCCGTCGTCAGACCTCTTGCGCACGACGGATATGCGGGGATATTCGTCCCTCACCGTCAGTTTTATATACGGATAGCTTTTTGCGTCCTTGAGCTTTATATTGAACTTCGGAGAATGGAGCTTTATCAGCCGGTTTTCGAGCGCCAGCGCCTCCATCTCCGTCCCCGTCAGCATATAGTCGAAATCGGCGATGTTCTGAACGAGGCGGAAGGTCTTGACACCGTGATGCGCTATGTCGGTGAAATACGAGCTAACTCTGTTTTTCAGCGCCGAGGACTTGCCGACGTAGATTATCCTCCCGCCGGAGTCCTTCATGAGATACACCCCGGGCGAAAGAGGCAGCGACGCCGCCTTCTCTCTCAGATATGATATTCTTTCGTCGTCCGTCGGGGCCATGGCGTTCTCCTTATCGTACAAGTATTTTACCCGATTTGGGGCGTTATGTCAAGCGACGGGGGCAATTCGGCGTCCCGGGTCTTTTATTATCCCGCGTTTTGTGGTAAAATATAAGTCGGGCCGGCGCGTCCGGCACCGCACGCTTTTATAAGCAATATACCGAAAGGAACAAACGAGATGAAAAAGATCCTGTCGGCGGCGCTTGTATGCGCCGTCATGCTGTCGTTCGCGTCCTGCGCCCTTATCGGAAAGGACTCGCCGGGCGGCCCCAAAACGCCGGGCGACAATACGAACGGCTCAACCTATCCCCGCGTGACGTATTACGACGGCAAGGCCGGATACGAGTGGGCGGCCGCCCTGCAGAACGCGCATCTTGCCTATACCTACGGAGAGGACCACAGCGACGGCAACGGCGCGGTCCCCCGCCCCTACGAGTATCTGAACTGCGCGAACTATCACTATCACAGCGCCTATACCCTCGTCGGCTACGACGAGAGCAGAAAGGGCAATCTCGACGAGCCGGACGATCACGTCGCGATAGTTTTCGAAAACGGCAAGGCCGTCCTGTACGATTTTTACCGCAAACTTATAGTTGACGACTATCCGTACTGGGAGACCGACGAAGACCGCGCCTTCCTGCCGAAATGCCCGGCCTCCGCCGCTTTCAGCATATACGAGCACACGAAGGACTTTGAAAAAGGCACGATGACGAGGGATATCGTCAGCATATACTGCGAGCGCTTCGAGATCACCGCGTCAACTGATCTCTGCGACGGCGCGAAGGGCTACGAGCTCAAAAAGAAATACGTCGTCAACGGTCTGGCCGACCACACGTCGGAGTGCACGTCGTATCTCTTCACGTTCGATCCCGCGACCGGCATCGGCCTCAACGTCAAGTTCTACATCGACGAGGACCCGAAGATAAGATTCGACACGGCCTCCGGCGAGGCGTACTACGAATACTCGAGCTCCCTCTCGTCCGAAGTCAACATGACGGAATACGAAATCGGCAAGGTCACGCCGGACGACGTCACGAAAAAGATAAAGGACGTGATGAGCGGCCACGAATCGGAATACGAGCATATAAGCTACAGTGAATACGGCGATATTTTCGCCTGAAACATATACGCGCAAAAGAAAGGAACCGAAAAATGAAAAAAATCTTATCCGCAGTCCTCGTCTGCCTGCTCCTGCTGCCCTGCGCGGCGCTCTCCGCGTCGGCGGCGGACGACGGCCTGCCGTTTGAGCTCGTCGCTCCCGGCAACGTGACCGCCGTGTGGCTCGAAGGCGGCGATTCCCCCACGACCACAAAACTGACGTACAGTCTGAGCAACGACATGACGACGTTCTTCAAGAACAAGGAGAACGCGCATCTCGACGAAACCATCGATCAGTTCATGGAAAACATCGGCTGCACCGATATCTGGATGAACGTTCAGGTCGACTGGGCCGTCGACGACGTCAAAGACGGCGTTTCCGGCTGGCACTACACGAAATACTGGGACGGAAACGCGTATTACGGTCTCGGTAAGGACAGCGAGGGCAACTCGCGCTGGAGCGAATGGGATATCGTTGACTGCGGGCTCAATAACGCGACGGAGACCGTTCAGGACATCTGGGTCACCCGCGGCGTCCCGAACGACGACCGCTGGAACGGCAATCCCGAGACGCACACCCCCGGCGTAAAGGATCAGCTGAGGCCCGAGCAGTACACCTACGATTATGAAAACGAAGACCTGCATATCGACTATACCAAGCACACCGTGTATTTCCGCGCGAGATTCGTGCTCGTCATAAGAAACGACGGCGAAGACGACAAATATTACTTCTCCGAATGGTCGAATATAACGAGCGTCGGCAAGAACGCCGAGAAGCTCGAGCCGCTGACCAAGGCCGACCTTGACGCCCCCGTGATCACCGGTCTCCGCATGACCGACAAGGAGTTCAACGATAACCCGATAGTCGCGTTCACTCTGACCGTCCCCGACAAGCTCACCGAAAACGCGACGAAGGTCGAGGCCGACGGCGGCGGGATCGTTATCGAGGTCTGGGCCCGCGTAAAGGGCGACGCCGAGTTT
>JAGABQ010000006.1:0-10677 GCA_017614495.1 Clostridia bacterium | reverse complement strand
GCCGGAGGACGGCAGGAACCTCATCATCTCGGAGGGCGTCGTCGTCCGCGTCCGCTCGATATGGGAGGGCCCGACCGTATACGTCGTCGCGGCGCTCTCGTACGTTCTTTTCATCGCTCTGATCGTATTCTTGGTCCGTCTTTACGACAAAAAGAGAGCGGAGAAAAAAGAGTTGTTCTGATCTCAAACATAAAAAAGCGGGGATTTACGATCCCCGCTTTTTTCAGTCAAGTTCTTTTATGCCCGTGTACAGCTCGTAGTATCTTCCCTTGAGGGCGAGCAGCTCGTCGTGCGTGCCGCGCTCGATGATCCGACCCCGCTCAAGCACCATGATTGCGTTCGCGTTCCTGACCGTCGAAAGGCGGTGAGCGATGACGAAGGTCGTCCTGTTGTTCATGAGCCGGTCCATTCCCTGCTCGATGTGGCGCTCGGTCCTCGTGTCGACCGAGCTCGTCGCCTCGTCGAGCACGAGTATCGGCGCCTTCGAGATCGCGGCGCGGGCGATGTTGAGGAGCTGCCGCTGTCCCTGCGACAGGTTTGCGCCGTCGCCGTCAAGCACGGTGTCGTAGCCGTTTGAGAGCTTCATGATGAAGCTGTGGGCGGAGGCGGTCTTTGCGGCCTCTATGACCTCGTCGTCGGTCGCGTCCGGACGGCCGTAACGGATATTCTCCATGACAGTGCCGGTGAAGAGATGCGTGTCCTGGAGGACCATCGCGATGTTTTTGCGCAGTACGTCGCGGCGGATGTTGCGTATCTCCACCCCGTCGACGGTTATCGTCCCCTCCTCAACGTCGTAAAAACGGTTCATAAGGTTCGTGACCGTCGTTTTGCCGGCGCCCGTCGATCCCACGAAGGCGATCTTCTGCCCCGGCTTGGCGTAAAGCGTTATGTCGTGAAGGACGGTCTTGCCGGGGACGTAGCCGAACGTGACGTGTTCGAGCCGAACGTCGCCCTTTATGACCGGCATATCGACGTCAAACTCGTCGTCCGGCTCCTCGGGCTCGGCGTCCATGACCTCAAAGACGCGCTCCGCGCCGGCGAGCGCCGCGAAGATGGTCGCCGTCTGCTGCGATATCTGGTTTATCGGCATCGAAAAATGCCGGCTGAAATTCGCAAATACCGTGAGCCCGCCGGGCGTGAGCCGGCCGAGCACCATGAGCACGCCGCCGACCCCGACGGTCACGGCGTATGAGATCTGGCTCGTGTTCCCGAGTATCGGCCCCATGACGCCGCCCCAGAACTGCGCCTTGAACTGCGTCCCGCGCATATCGTCGTTGAGCAGGCCGAACTCCTCTACGCAGACGTCCTCGTGATTGAATATCTTGACGACCTTCTGCCCCGTCACCGTCTCCTCCATGTAGCCGTTGACGGCTCCGAGCGCCGCCTGCTGCGCGGCGTAGTATTTGCCCGAAAACTTGCCGATCATCGCGCCGAGACGGGCGAATACCGGGACGAAGACCACGGTTATCAGCGTGAGCTGCCACGAGGTCGTCACCATGAATATAAACGTCCCGACGAGCGTCACGACGCCCGAAACGAACGAGGTGAGCGAGTTGTTTATCATCGTGTCGATGTTGTCGACGTCGTTCGTGAAGCGGGACATGATCTCGCCCGTGGGATGCGAATCGAAATATCTGACCGGGAGGTGCTGGAGCTTTGAGAAAAGGTCGTTCCTGATCTTCTCGGTCACGCTCTGCGATATCCCTATCATGAGCCGGCTCTGGAAATACGTCGTCCCGATGCCGATTATATAAACCGCCCCGAGCGTGATCACGGCGGCCGCGATATACCCCGTCACGGAGGCCTCCCCGTCGGCAAAGGCGTTTATCACCCTGTCGGCGACGGACTCGGCGGCGCTCATCGTCACGACCGCCCCGGGTACGGTCTCGACCGTCAGCCGGTTTATCACAGGCGCTAGAAGGAACGTGCCGAAAAGGGACGTGACGGAGCTTACGAGCATGCAGGCCAGAACGACGGCGAACCGCCCCCAGTAGCCCTTCATATACCCGAGCATCCGCTTTATCGAGGCGGCGGCGTTCTTCGGCTTGCCGGTCATACCCTGCATGCGCCCGCCGCGCGGCGGGTGCATCTGCGCCTTTCCGCCGGCCTTCTGAGCCGTGGAATTATACTGCGCTCTCAGCTTTTCAAGATTTCTTGCGTGCGGCATGCCGGTCACTCCTTTCCCGTCTGCGAGGCGCAGATCTCGCGGTATTCGTCGTTCCCCGCGAGGAGCTCCTCGTGCGTGCCGAGACCCGTGATCACGCCGTCGTTCATGACGGCTATGAGATCGGCGTCGCGGACCGAGCTTATGCGCTGGGCGATTATTATTTTGGTCGACCCGTCGAGCTCTTCGCGGAAGGCGCGGCGTATCTGCGCCTCGGTCGCCGTGTCAACGGCCGAGGTGCTGTCGTCGAGGATGAGTATCTTCGGCTTTTTAAGCAGAGCGCGGGCTATGCAGAGCCGCTGCTTCTGCCCGCCCGAGACGTTCGTCCCGCCCTGCTCTATCATTGTGTCGTATCCGTCGGTAAAGGAGCTCACGAACTTGTCCGCCTGGGCGTACCCGGCGGCCGTCCGGATCTCCTCGTCCGTCGCGTCGCCGTCGCCCCACCTGAGGTTCTCGGCGACCGTTCCCGAAAACAGACTGTTTTTCTGCAAAACCATCCCGACGCCCTCGCGAAGGTTGCGAAGGGTGTAGTCCTTCACGTCGCGCCCGTCGATGAGGACCTCGCCGGCGTCGGCGTCGTAAAGCCGCGGAATGAGCGACACGAGCGTCGTCTTTCCGCAGCCCGTCGAGCCGATTATGCCGACGGTCGCGCCCGCCGGGATCTTTATGCTCACGTCGTCGAGCACCGGGTCGGGGCTGTCCTTGTAATATCTGAAGCTCACGTGGCGGAGCTCGATCTCGCCATTTTCGACGGTCAGCGCGGGGTCGGCGTTCTCGCCGTCCTCGATGTCCACCTTTTCGTCGAGCACCTCGGATATGCGCTTTGCCGAGGCGAAGGTCCTCGAGCTGCTTATCAGCATGAAGGTTATCATGACGAGGGACGAAAGTATCTGCGTCACGTAGGTTATGAACGCCGAGAGGTCTCCGACCGGCATCTCGTTCCTCAGGACGATGGGCCCGCCGATGAGTATGACGGCGATGACCGTCGCGTTCATTATCAGCGTCATGACCGGCTGCATGAATATCATCACCCGCATGGCGGACAGGCCGGCTTTTTTAAGCTCGCCGTTTACCGTGCCGAACTTTTTCGTCTCGAAATCCTCGCGTACAAAGCTCTTCACGACCCTCACGTTCGTCACGTTCTCGCGCACCGTGGAGTTCAGCCCGTCGATCTTTTCCTGCATTATAGAAAATCTCGGGAAGCCGACGAAGATTATCCCGCCGACGGTCATCAGCATAAGCGGTATGCTCACGGCGAAAACGGTCGACAGGGACGGCCTCATCGTGATGGCCATGACGAGCGCGGCGATCATCATCCCGGGCGAGCGCAGCATCATGCGGAGCATCATGTTTATAAAGTTCTGCAGCTGCGTGACGTCGTTCGTCAGCCGCGTGACGAGACTCCCGGTCGAGAACCTGTCGATATCGGCAAAGGAGTATTCCTGTATCTTGCCGTAGACGTCTGCCCTCAGGTCGGCGGCGAAGTTCACCGACGCTTTTGCGCCGAAATAGGCGCCGCCCACGCCCCCCGCCATCATGAGGACGGCGCAGAGGATCATGAGCCCCATAATGCCGAGACTCCCGGGGACGGTGAGCGCCCCGTCGTTTGCCCTGTTTATGACAGCGGCGAGCAGGCGCGGCATTATGACCTCGCCCACGACCTCGACGATCATGCAGAGCGGCCCGATTATAAAATACGGGAGATACGGCCTGACGTATTTGAACCAGCGTTTCATATGTTTTCCGGCCGCGGCCGGACGCCTTTCGATTTACTGTTTGTTCATTATATCATCATACACTCTTTCTCAGGTTAACAAAGTGTAAAAAAACCCGCTCGGAGAGCGGGTTTCTTACGTTTTGTTTTATGCCCAGGGGTTGGCTTCCTTTGCCGGACGGATGCCCATGTAAAGGCCCGCGTCCTGGAAGATGAACCACTCGCCGGTGGACGCCTTTTTGCGGAGCGTCACGGGTCTGTCGTTGTCTGCGCCGCCGGAATGGACGAAGAGCGTGAGATAGCCCTGATCGTACTGATCCTTGCTGTGAGCGCCGAGGGAGACCTTGATCACGCCGGGCTCGTTCGGAGTGTAATTGTTCTCCGGGGTTGCGCCCTCAAAATATGATCTCGGGAGATACTCGCCGTTTGCCATGACTCTGTCGTTCAGGAACGAGATGTCCTGATTGGAGAGCGGGCTCGGCCCTCTGAGGAAATTGTATATTTCCTTGCCGGCTTCCTTGTCTACCGTATAAACGTTGTAGGCGATGATCGTCATCGCGACGACGTTCGCGGGAACGGTAAGATCGCAGATGCTGAGCTGCTTGAGCTCCTCGAGCGACGCGGGGATGGTGTCGATCTTCACCTCCGTGGTGTTGTTCGTGACGGCGTCAACGACCGCCTTTGCCTTTGCCTTGAGCGAATCGAAAAGCGACATAATAATTGCCTCCTTTTGGTTTACTTGTTTTAACGCTGATATTATATCACAACCGCCGGCGGAATGCAAGCGGACGGACGGCATTTTTTAGTTCCCGTTGAGATCGTAATAGTCCACCCTGCGGGAATTGTCGTAGACCGGCGGATATATATTCTCCGCGGGGTCTATCCCGGCGAGGCGGCAGACCGCGTCGTGGGACCTCGCGATGAGGTCCCTCTCGCGCTCCTTTTCGGGGAGGGTTTCGTCGGCGAAAAGCGGCTCGCCGATATTGAGGGTGAAGAGCGCCGTCTGGCGGAATATCTTTCTCCTTATCCAGCCGGGCTTTCTGTAGCTGAAGGCGAGCGGGACGAGCGGCCTGCCGCACCTCATCGAGAAGTACGCGGCGCCGCTCTTGAACGGCCTTATCGGTCGGTAATACTCCCACATGCTCCCCTCGGCGTAAATATGGAGCCAGCCGCCGCCCGACACGAGCGCCCGGACGTCCTTTATCATGGCGATCGAGGCCCTGACGTCGTTCTCCGGCACGGGCACGCCGCCGACGAGGCGGATGAGCGTCCCGTTTTCGCCCCTAATGTTTTTCGCCCAGGCGAGGATGTTCGTCCGGAAAGGCCTCACGGCGTACATGACGGCCATATAGTCCCACAGATGGACGTGATTCGAGCACGAAACCGCGCCTTTTTCGAGGAGTTCGCGGTGTTTTTTGAGGTTTTCGCGCCCTTTTACTCTCAGCCCGAGCCGCACTCTCATCACGTGGAAAGCCAAAATATCAAGGGCGAGCCGCGTGAGGTCCCTCTTGATCCTCCCCGACCTCGAGCCGTCGACGTAGGGATAATTTTTGTCGAGGACGGTGCCGTTGTCCTTTTTTACGACGAGATAGTGCGATCCCGTGTCCTCCGGGAAGGGGTATTTCGTCGGTTTCGGATCGAAGTCGGTGATGATGTTTTTCATGAGCTGCCTTCCGCGCGTTTTGGTACCCATATTATACCACATCCCCCGCCCGAGGTCAAGAAAGCGCAAAAAACAGGTTGACAGCCCGGGAAAAGGGTGGTATAATATGGACGCCAAACAAACTGAATAGATATGAAGCTCAGACGCTCTTTCTTTTTTGGGAAGCACCGTCCTTTTTTTGCGCAAGCAATTACGAATTTGATAAAATGCAAATTCCCAAAAATGCTTGTGCAGCGGTGCTGTGCTTCATATCGGTTTGTTTGGCGACGACCGGGAATTGCGTTTTTGTGCGTCGGTTCCGGCCGGCGCACTTTTTATTTGAAAAAACAATCCGAATTTATTCGGATTGGAATAAATAAAAAACCTTAAGGGAAAAAACAAATGAAAAAAACACTGTCAATTCTTTTAGCCGTTATAATGACGCTCGGTATGCTTGCCGGGTGCGGAGAACAGCCGGAGCACATTCACTCTTTCGGCGAGTGGACAATAACAAAAAATCCGACATGCACAGAAGCAGGTGAACAGGAGCGTCTTTGCTCTTGCGGGGAGCGGCAGGTGCAGTCAATCCCAGAAAAGGGGCATTCTTTTAGTGAGTGGGTTATTGCTAAACCGGCAACATGTACCGAAGCAGGTGAGCAATATGCAATATGCAATATCTGCGGTCAGCGTATGACTCAAAGTATTCCCGCAGAGCACAAAAATGGTGATTGGATTGTTGATAAAATGCCAACATGTGCTGAATCCGGAACAAAGCACAAAGAATGTACTGTTTGCGGAGTAAAGACCGAATCAGCAGAGATTCCCAAAACGAACGATCATAAATGGGGCAATGGAACTATTATAAATGCGGCAACGTGCACCATTGCAGGAAAAAAAGAATTCGTTTGCAGCATCTGTGGGGCAAATAAAGTTGAAACCATTGTCGCACTCGGACATGACAAGGATAGTGAAGGCGTTTGCAAACGTTGTGGGCAACAGTTTGTCGAAATGTCGGAAAAAGAACGGTCTGCCGCCATTAGCGTTTCAGAAATGAGTCATGGTATCGTTGATTATAGCACAACCGTGCATATCAATGTCACCCTTGTTGACAAAAACAGACATAATTTGGAAACACCTGCTTTAGTAGAAGTGCGAATAGTTGACTCAAAAAATAAAGTCTTGTACCATAAGACTCTATTGAAGAAAGCTACATCAAAGTATGTTGAAATAAGTTATGACGAGATGGAGCCAGGCTACGACAAAAACGGTACAATCTATTATAGGGTCTACAACACTGGATTTTTCGAATTCGGTGAAGTTGGAAAAGACGCAGATTTCCTTCCCTGGACAGTATCGGTTAAGCTTACGTCCGTTCCGTGCACATTATCAGAATATAATTGGCAAAACAAAAAACAGGAATCGTGCAAGATTACCGGAATATCATATAAATGTGTAGGAACGAGTTTGCACTTCTATGTTACTGGTGAAAAAACATATGACATTGAAGGAAAAAACTATAGTAGATCTTTTTCAATTGGATGGAAATTGTACGATTCGGATAATTATGTGATATCTAATGGCACTCTTTACACTACTAGTTTGAAAACCGGAGAAAAATTCAGGAATGTAGAGGAAACAATATATGGGGTCCTAGAACCTGGGAAAACATACAAACTTGTATTCTCTGACGTTCGCTAAAATATGTGATTCGAATAAAGTCGCGGTTTTGTTCTGTTCCGGGCGCCGATAGGCGCCCGGCTTTTTGTCCGCGACGGCGGGGTCTCCTCGCTTTCCCTTGTTTTATGCGATCTTTAAGGGAAAATGCCCTTACGCCCTTGACAATGCCATTAAAAAGCGGTGCATTTTAAGGGAATCGGCCGGGGGGCGGGCAACAATAAAACCCCCGCGGGCGCACTTATCCATGCGTCCGCGGGGTTATTTTACGTCGTATTTACATGTTGTCGCGGTAGAGCTTCGCGATGTCTTCGACAGAGGTCTCGCGCGGGTTGCCGGGGCGGCAGGCGTCGGCGTACGCCGACTCGGAGAGGAACATGACGTCCTCCTCCTTCACGATGCCCCTGAGGTCCGCGGGGATGCCGACGTCGGCGGAGAGCTTCCTGACCGCGGCGATGGTCGCGTCGGCGGCCTCGGCGTCGGTCATGCCGTCGATATACGGCACCTCCATCGCCCTGCCGATCGCGCGGTAACGCTCGAGCGCGGCGGGCTTGTTGTATTCGAGGCCTATCGGGAGGATTATCGCGCACGCGACGCCGTGCGGCGTGTCGTACAGAGCGCTGAGCCCGTGAGCCATCGAGTGGACTATGCCGAGGCCGACGTTGCTGAAGCCCATTCCGGCAATATACTGCCCGAGCGCCATGCCCCCGCGCCCGTCGGGATCGTTCATGACCGCCGCGCGGAGATTTTTCGCGATAAGTCTGATCGCCTCGAGGTGGAACATGTCGCTTATCGCGCAGTGGCCCTTTGTGATATATCCCTCGATCGCGTGGGTGAGGGCGTCCATGCCCGTCGCGGCCGTGAGGCCCTTCGGCATCGTCGACATCATGTCGGGGTCGACGACGGCGACCTCGGGGATGTCGTGGATATCGACGCAGACGAACTTGCGCTTTTTCTCGACGTCGGTAATGACGTAGTTTATCGTCACCTCGGCGGCTGTCCCGGCGGTCGTCGGCACGGCGATCGTGAAGACCGTCGGATTTTTGGTCGGGGCCACGCCCTCGAGCGAGCGCACGTCGGCAAATTCGGGGTTCGTGATGATGATCCCTATCGCCTTGGCGGTGTCCATGGCAGAGCCGCCGCCGACGGAAATGATGCAGTCCGTGCCCGCCGCCTTGAACGCGGCGACGCCGTTTTTGACGTTTTCGATGGTCGGATTGGCCTTTATGTCGGAATAGACGAAGTACGGGAATCCCGCCTTGTCGAGGAGATCGGTGACCTTTGCCGCGACACCGAACCTGACGAGATCGGGGTCGGTCGCTACGAAGGCCTTTTTCTTGCCTCTCGAAACGAGCTCGGGAACGATGTTTGCTATCGCTCCGTGTCCGTGGTAGGAAATGGGATTGAGAACTATGCGGTCTGCCATGTTGATACACCTTTCTTTCCGCCTCGCGGCAGTTTTTTGTTTACGGTATTATTATATCTGCAACCCGATGATAAGTCAAGCCCGGCCGGCAAATGAAAACCCGCGCGGTTTTTTCGCCTTTTTGAGCAAAATGCAAAATAGCGCTTGACAAATCCGGCGGAAAATGATACAATACTGTCCGTTCCGCGGAAAACGGGCCATTAGCTCAGTTGGTTAGAGCTACCGGCTCATAACCGGTCGGTCCTAGGTTCGAGTCCTAGATGGCCCACCAGAAAGACTCATCTTTTGCATGGCAGGAGATGAGTCTTTTTATTGAGCCCGCACGTCTTAATTCAAAGCCAAAGTATTGAAAAATCATCCATTTCGTGTAAAATACATAAAAGCCGGTATGCCGGGATTTGCAAAGTGATCGGACGAGAAAAATGATCGAACAGAAATACGCGGGCTGGAACCCCTGGCACGGTTGTACGAAATATTCGGAGGGATGCCGATACTGCTACGTTTACCGGCAGGACGAGGCCTACGGCAGTCTGATTTCGTCGGAGAAATGCCGCAAAACGCAGTATTTCGATCTGCCGCTGAAAAAGAAGCGCGACGGAAATATGAAGATCGAACCCGGCTCCATCGTCATGACCTGCTTTACCTCGGATTTTTTGCTGAAAGATGCCGACGAATGGCGCGATGAATGCTGGAAAATGATAAAATACCGCAGCGACTGCATGTTTTATTTTTTCACCAAGCGCATCGAACGCTTTGCCGAATGCGCGCCCTCCGACTGGGGAGACGGCTACGGCAACGTCATAGTCGGCTGCACCTGCGAAAACCAGGATCGGGCGGATTTCCGGCTGCCGATCTTTGCGGAGCTCCCGATAAAATATAAAACGGTCATCCTCGGCCCCATGCTCGGCCCGGTCGATCTCGAAAAATATCTTGACGGCTGTATCTGCGAGGTGACCTGTTCGGGCGAATCGGGCGTAAACGTGCGGCCGCTCGACTACGAATGGGTGCTTGACGTCCGCCGCCAGTGTGTCAGCAAGGGCGTGCCTTTTCAGTTCCATCAGACGGGGGCGTATTTTATCAAAAACGGCAGAACGTACAACGTTCCCCGCCGCTTTCAGATGCTACAGGCCCGCAAAGCGGGTATAGACTACAAAATCGTCGACGGATTCATTCCGGATTTTTAAAGCGCAATAAACGTCCCGGCATACCGGGACCGTCAAAAACAGAGGAATATATTATGCAGAAAAAGAAAAACGAACCGCGCGCCGCGCGCCGCGAAGACTGGAAAACGGAGGCCATGCCGGAGCAGCACGAGACGTTCGTGCTCAGCAGATCTTTCAGCGATGATGAAATGGCCGCGCTCCGCCGCGGCAATATCCCGCAGGCCATGGAGGACAAGTGGTTCTGGTACGTTGAAGGCTCAACTCTCTGGGCGCACCGCAGCTGGACGGGCTGCTGTATTTACAAAATCGACTTTAAAGAAGACAACAATCACATCGTGACGGTCAACCGGGATCCGGAACAGTACGGGCGCACGGATATCGCGGAAGACGTCAAGTCGCTGAACGCGCTTCTGGACTGGTGGACCCGCACTCCGTACGATCACTATAACGAGTGGCTTGCGGAAACAGACGTCGCGCTGAAGAAAAAAGGCAGGGCATAACGCATAAAACGTATTCCGGTTTTCGATATTAACAATTGATCCCGGCAAATCGGAATGCGCATAAGATATATACGTCTGAAAAGCCCCGCTGTGTATTTCGAGATAAGGAAGAGAGAACAGTATGAGCCTGCTTGATCACGTTTTTGACACGGAATACGATCTGTCGCTTTCGGCGTGGGGCGACGGTATACTTGCAGAGAGCGACCTGCTTTATTTCCAAAAGCCAGATGCGATCATTGAAGAATACAAAAAGAAGCGCGGCCGCTATCCGAGAAGCATTTCGCTTTTGTTAAAAGACTCACGCGGATACGGCAGCGAAACCGGCTTTACCGGCATCGATACGGCGTTTCTTGAAAAACTTGCAACGCTCAAAGAATTGATCCTGCCGGATACG
>JAGABQ010000039.1:0-5745 GCA_017614495.1 Clostridia bacterium | reverse complement strand
TGTTTTGACGTTTTTGCCGGAAAGCGCGTCGGCGAAGGCGCGGTTCACGTCGCTTACCTTATAGCAGGTCGCAAGGGAACGGACCGTATCGAGCAGTTCTTTGTGTCCGCACAGGAAATCGAGATATTCCTTTACGTCGCAAATGGAATACTGCGATGAACCGATTATATGAAGCGCCTTGAAGGTTATAAGCTGCGGCTGGATCTCAACTCCTCCGCTGTTGCTGTACTGCCCCGGGACGAGGTACACACCGCGGTTGCGGAGCACGTTCATTCCGAGGGGCACGGCCGACGGAGCGCCGGACGCTTCAAAGCACAGATCGACGCCGAGACCGCCGTTCTCGCCGCTCAGAATCTTCGTGACCGTTTCGCCGCCAAGTCTGTCGATATTCAGAACCTCGTCGGCTCCGAGTTTGCGGGCAAGATTTTCGCGCTCCTCGTTGTTTCCCGCCGTCACGGCGTAAAGCTTTTTTACGCCGAGCGCGTGCAGATACATAACGGCAAAACTGCCGACGGGGCCGAGACCCTGGACGACCGCCGTGGTGTTCCCGTCAATAACGACACCCGCCTGCCTTGCTAGTCTGACTGCGTGTACGGCGGTCGGTCCGGGGCAGGCGAATACCGCCGCCGCCGCGGGATCGAGCTCGTCGGGGATCTTGATGAGATTCGTGAGCGGGGTATAGTTGACCTCCGTATATCCGCCGTACAGGTAGGGCGGCTCGTCTATGCTTCCGCCGTTCGTCACGCCCATGTTCACGCAGTTCGCGTCGTCTCCGGTTCTGCAGAGCAGACATTTTCCGCAAGGTACTGCTATGTCTGCGATTACGTTGTCCCCGTTTTTGAGCCCGTATTTTGCCGCCTCTCCGGGGTCGCAGTCAACCAGCTTGCCGACGAACTCGTGCCCGATGATGCTCGGCGCGGCTACGCTGAGCGTGCCGCGGTAAAAATGCAGATCTGTCCCGCAAACTCCGCTTGCGATAAGTTCGCTTCTTCCGTAACCCGCTGGCGTTTTTGTGACTTCAAAATCTCTTGTTTCAAACGGCTTTCCCGCGCCTTTGAATACCGCTGCTTTTGCTTTCATGTTAAAGACAATTCCTTTCCGTTATACGGTTGATTTGTATCGATCCTGCGGCCTTTTCCTGTTTTCAGTCTATCGACCTGAGATAATCGAAACAGCGGCCGACCTCGCTCAGCCCGTCGGGATGGAGGCCTTCGCTCTCGACAATCATTGCCATTCCGAGCAGGGCGGCTTTGTCGCGTATCGCCTTAACCGGCGCTTCGCCCTCACCGAGCGCGAAACCGCTGTAATTCCCGCCTTTGCAGCCGTCCTTCAGATGGATAAGGTGAACGCGGCCTTTCAGCCGCTCGAGCGTCTGAACGGGATCGGCTCCGGCGTTCCACAGCCAGAAGGTGTCGATCTCGAAGTCGAGTGACGTCCTTCTTTCAAGCTCTGCGTGTATCATCGTGCCCCACGGCTGAAGGTAAAACTCGTCAGAATGATTGTGATATGAAAGACTGATTCCTTCGGCTTCAAGCACGGGCTGCGCGAAGTTTACAACTTTGACAAACTCGTCCATTTTGTCCCGTTCCTCGAGAAAAGCGCCCGGAATGACGTATTCCCGGTTCCCGAGGGCCTTGTGAAACTTTATTGTTTCGGTGATTTCGGTCGGGCGAAGATCCTCCCATCCGGAGTGCGTACCCGCGCACTTAAGCCCGTATTCGTCGAGCATTGCGCGAATCTCGTCGGCTTCGTGTCCGAAAAATCCGGCAAATTCCACCGAAGAATATCCGATCTCCGCAACTTTCTTCAAAGTGAACGCGAGATCTTTTTCCGTGAAATCACGAACGCTGTAAAGCTGAACGCCATATGAATGATTCATTTTATCGATCCTTTCAGCCGGAAATCAGAACCGGAACATCTCTCCCGATTTTGCGGAATTATAGATGCCCTCGAGGATTCTTGTGACCGTGTACGCCTGATGGGGAAGAACGCACGGATCCGTATTGTTCTTTACCGCGTCGATCCACTGCCTCGCCTCGATCAGGCAGGCGTCGCCGGTATGCGATCCGTCGCCCTTGATCTCGATAACGCCCGCAGACTCGGTGACGTTGTCGCAATACGTTTCGCCGTTTCTTACTCCGTTTACGCGCGCGCCGTCCCAGGTGTCACCGCCTGCTTTTGTGCCGCAGATCAGGGTGGTCGCTTCGCGCGTTTCGACCGTGTTGAGCGCCCACGACGCCTCGACGATTACCGTAGCTCCGTTTTCCATCACCACAAAGCCGAACGCAGAGTCTTCAACGGTGAACTTTTCGGGATCCCATGAGCCCCAGGCGTCCGCGTTGCCCTGTTCCTCGGGCTTCAGACCGTTAAGCTTGTGATATGACGTGCCGAGACAGTATTTCGGCTTATAATTGTTCATCATCCAGAGGGTAAGGTCAAGCGAATGCGTGCCGATATCGATAAGCGGTCCGCCGCCCTGTTCGTATTCATTCAGGAATACTCCCCACGTAGGGACGGCGCGGCGGCGAAGGGCGGTCGCTTTTGCGTAATATATCTCGCCGAAAGTCCCTTTTTCGCTTTCGGTCTTGAGGGCGCGCGCCTCCTCCGTCTGGCGGTTCTGATAACCGATCGTCAGCTTTTTGCCGGTTCTTTCAGCTGCGTCGAGCATCTTTTTCGCCTCTGCGGAATTTATCGCCATTGGCTTTTCGCACATTACGTGCTTGCCCGCTTCGAGCGCGTCGACCGTAATAAAGCTGTGAGAACGGTTAGGTGTGCAGACGTGAACGACCTCGATTTCGGGATCGGCGAGGAGGTCCTTGTAATTTTCGTAAACCGCGGCGTTCGTAACGCCGAATTCTTTCGCGCATTCGACGGCGCGTTCTATGATGATATCACAGAAAGCGACGATCTCCACGTCGCCGAGCGCCGACAGGGAGGGGAGATGCTTGCCTTTGGCAATTCCTCCGCAGCCGATGATCCCTACCTTTACGGTCCTTTTGTTTTCGTTTTTCATATTTTAATTCCTTTCCGCCGTGTTTCGGGAGCGAGGGAATCAAAACCCTCGGATCTCGAAGACGGCCGTTCAGATTTTTTATTCGATACCAACGTCAAGATATTTGCCGTATATCTCCGCCGCGCGCTGAAGCTCCTGCTTCTGCGGCGGTTTTGTGTCTTTATAGCGGTATTCCTTGCCTAGCGCCTCGTATTTTGACGTTCCGAGCCGATGAAAGGGAAGCAGATCAGCCCGTCCGGCGCCGGTCGAAACAATCAGGTCGCGGATGCTTGCGCAGTCGTCGTCTGACGTGTTGAAACCGGGAATGAACGGTATCCGTACGCGTACGTTCGCGCCCCGCCCGACGAGTCTCCTGAGATTTCCGGAGATCAGTTCGAGATCGCCGCCGATTTCCCTGTATTTGCCGGCATCCGCAGTTTTAATGTCAAAATAAAAGTCGCAAACGTGTTCAAGCACACTTTCGAAAGCTTCCCAGGGGACGCATCCGGCCGTGTCAACGAGCACGTTGATACCGCTTGCGGAAAGGATCTCCGAAAGCTCCGACGCGCCCCTGTACTGGAGCATAGGCTCGCCCCCGCTTAACGTCACCCCTCCGCCTCCTGCGGCGTAAAAATCTTTGTCCTCGGAAACGTTTTCAGCGATTTCCTGCGGCGTCATACGAACGCCGTACGAAACGCTCCTTTTTGCCGAAGGATAGTACAGCGTCTGCGGTACCGGGGAAATATTCTCCGGATTATGGCACCACGGGCAGCGCAGGTTGCACCCTTTGAAAAAGACCGTTGTTCGGATCCCCGGACCGTCACCCGTCGAAAAACGCTGTATGTTGCTTACGGTTATTTCCGTCATAGATCGTCGTGCTGCGTACGGCTGAGTATATCTTCCTGTATCTCCCTGCCGAGCGTTATGTAAAGAGCAGAGTATCCCGACACCCTCACGACGAGTGAAGGATATTTTTCCGGATGGTCCATCGCGTCTATGAGGGTTTCACGCGAGGTCGAGTTGATCTGTATCTCCTGCCCGCCGCGCGCGAAATAGACTCTTATCAGCTGTGCGAGCTTTTCGCGCTTGCCGTCTTTAAACGCAGACGGTGAGAATTTCTGATTTACAACTGTTCCGCAGGCGCACCGAGAATAGTCCGGTTTTGAAACGCTGAGAAGAGTTGACGTCACGCCCCTGACGTCGCAGCCGTAGGTTGGGGAGGCGGCGTCCGAAAGCGGCTTTCCCGAAAGTCTGCCGTCGGGAGTAGCTCCGACGCTTGCCCCCGCGTATATGTTGGCTGTGTTTGCCGCCATAGCCGTATAAACCGCGCCGCCGTCAAGCGTTTTGTAATTATCGAAAATATCCGACAGAGTTTTAGTGTACCAGACGGCGTATTTGTCGACAAAGTCGTCGTTGTTACCGTATTTTGGGGCGTCGAGAAGCTGAGCGCGCAGATCCTCGTAACCTTCGAAATTGTTTCGCAGCGCGTCGGCCATCACGGAAAGTTTAATCTGTTTTTTATCAAAAACGAAACGCTCGATAGCGGAAAGGGAATCGCTCAGCGTTCCGATACCCATGAGCACGGCTCCGTGCGCGGAGGGGTATTTTGCTCCTCCCATGTTGATATCAAGCCCGCGCTCGATACAGCAGTCGCAGAAGCAGGAAAGGAACGGTGAGGTCATATTTTCGGGATCCGGGACGTACGATACGTTTCTGATCTGATGTTCATAGTACTCGTCCGCGCCGATCCTGAATTTTTCCTCGAGAAGTTTTATAAACTCGTCCATCGATCCGATTGAGTCGAGCGTTTCCGCGTCGTTTTCACGCAGGATTATTTCGAGATATCTTATCGGATCAAACCTTCCGTCAACCCACGGCGGCTGTTTTCCCGTGATGAAGTTCTCGATGCAGCCGACCATGCAGTAGTTGCGAACGTCTTTTATGTCGTATCCTTTGCGTGACAGCGCCGCGATATTTACGGGGTCGTTCATGAGGGCGGGGTATCCGAGTCCGGTCCCTATGACTTTAAGACACTCGTCGAGAAAATCATCCGGGCAGTCCGGCGTAATGCGAGCGGAAAGGTTCGGCCCCGGGAGATTTACGTCGCGTACGGCGCGCAGTACGCAGTAGGAGAGCGCGTTCGTCGATCCCTTGCCGTCTTCATCCACTCCCCCGATGCAGATATTTACGACGTCGTCTCCGCCGACGTGCACGTGTTCGCATATTTTGGCAAAAACGTTCGAAAGCAGTTCCTCCGCCGATTCGTCTGTGATCATCCCTTTCTCTTTATCAGCGAGGAAAAGCGGATAAAGATACATGTCAATGCGGCCGAGCGCCATTGCGTACCTGCCTTCGCAAACGAAACAGTTATGTATCATCCAGACGAGCTGAAGCCCCTGAGCGAATGAGCGCGGCGCGCCAAGCGTCAGAGCTTCGCAGTTTTCTGCGATAAACTTCAGTATTTTATCATTATAGCCGTCCGCGCCGATAAGCGATCTCGCCTTTTCGGCGTATCTTTCAAAGCGGCGCGAAAGCCCCCTGAGGGTTATTTCCATGCTTTCGAGAAACGCAGTTTTTTCCGGTTCGCCGCGATGCGTTTCTTTTGACGATTCTATGTCTGAAAGCAGGCCGGGGATCCCCTTTTTGACGGCGGTGAAATAATCTGCGGCAAAGTGATCGCCGTTTCTTCCGAAACCGCGCTCCGGGTATTTTTCCATCAGTTTCCATGCCCGGCCCGCTTCCGCGTCGTCAGG
>JAGABQ010000038.1:0-5258 GCA_017614495.1 Clostridia bacterium | reverse complement strand
TTCATACTGAGGACAAGCGATTTTGTCACCGGCAGAGTGCTGTCATACGGCACCGCGTAAACGAGGACGTCGGTCTCAAACCCGTCGGGTGTGCAGAAACAGACGTCGTACGGCATGCCGCACCTCGTGCATTTCTCGATCTTTTCTCTCAGATATACGGTGTAGCAGTCGCCGCAAAGCGCGTCCGACCGTCCGCCGCGCTCCATGACCCGGCCGCAGACGACGCAGCGGGGAGGAAAAATGAGATCGAGAATGCCGTCCGACGCCTTTTTAATCTTTTCAGTCGCGCGTTTCATCTTTTAGGAAGTATGAAAGGGCCGTGTATCTTACCGCGTGCCTGTCGTTTCCGATCATGGCCGTCAGACTGTCTCTGCTGCCTGTAATTATCACGATGTTCTGCGCCCTCGTGACGGCCGTGTACAGCAGATTCCTCGTGTAGAGGCGATCGAAATAGTCGGTTATCGGGAGGATGACGATGGGGAACTCGCAACCCTGGCTTTTATGCACCGTAATTGCGTAGGCAAGCTCAAGATCGTCGAGATCAGCGTCGTGATACTCGGTTATCCTGCCGTCGAAGCTGACGGTGAGCGTCCTTTCTCTCGGCGAAACCGAAACGATCTTACCGATGTCGCCGTTGAAAACTCCGCTGCCTATCTCGTTTCCCTTCTCCCATTCGGTCTCGTAATTGTTTCTGACCTGCATGACTCTGTCGCCGCGGCGAAAGACCGTACTTTTGTATTTCATCTCCCCGACGCCTTTTTTCGGGGGATTAAGCCGCGCCTGGAGCATCGCGTTCAGGTTCGCTGTCCCGCACTTTCCGTTGTGAGTCGGACAGATCACCTGGATGCCGTCCGCGAGATTTCCGTACGCGGCCGGAAGCCGCTTTTCGCAGAGATCGCATATTAGTTCGGCGGCCGGATCGGCTTTCCTTTCCATAAAGAAAAAGTCGGAATCGCGCCTGTCGAGTTCGGGTACCCTGCCCTCGATTATGTCGTGCGCGGCGCACACTATGGCGCTCTCGGACGCCTGACGGAAAATCTCGTTCAGCATTACTGTGGCAAACCTTCCGGAGCGGATAATATCTCCGAGCAGAGATCCCGCGCCCACTGAAGGAAGCTGATCGGCGTCCCCCACGAAAACGATCCTCCCGCCGTTTCTGACCGCTTTAACGAGAGAATCGGCGAGCATTATATCTATCATGGACGCCTCATCGACAATGATAACGTCCTCATCGAGCGGATTTCGCGCGTTTCTTCTGAAATACTGCTCACGGTCCTCCGTCGGCGCAAAATCTGTTTCGAGGAGACGATGGACCGTCTTTGCCTCGTGAGAGGTCGCCTCCGAAAGGCGGTTTGCCGCCCTGCCGGTTGGCGCGGCGAGCGCCACGCCGAACCCCATGAGTTCAAAGACCGCGATTATCGCCCTTATAACGGTGGTTTTGCCCGTACCCGGTCCGCCGGTCAGCACCATGACGCCGTTGAGCATCGCTTTTTCTATCGCCTCGCGTTGCTTTGCGGCATAGGTGATATCGAAACTGACCTCGAGTCTGTCAATAAGCGGGCGTATATCCTGCCGCTGGACGGAGACGCATTCCCTGTCTATCCTGACGAGACGATCGGCAACGCCGCGTTCGGCTTCATAAGTCGCAGGCGCAAAGCAGACGGCTCTGCCTTCTATTTCCGTCCTGACGATTCCGCCGCCGCTGCCGAGCTCTGAAAGGCAGTCCGAGACAATCCCCGCGCCGACGCCGAGATATCCCGCCGACGCTTTTACAAGCATGTCCTCCGGAAGGAAGGTATGCCCGCTCGACGACGCGTCTTTCAGGCATCTGACAATGCCGGCCCTGACACGCGACGGATCCGCCCTCGGTATCCCGAGGTCGGCGGCAATGGATTCGGCGGTATCAAAACTAATGCCGTCGTCGCCGCAAAGCGAATATGGGTCGGTTTTAAGCATTTCAACTGCCGTGCCGCCCCATTTTCTGTACACCCTCATGGCCGCCGCCGGACCGAAATAGTCGCGGCAGAACATCATGAGAGCGCGCATCTCAAAGTTTTCCTTGAAGCTCTCGGCGATCGACAGGGCTTTTTCTTTTGTCACGCCCTTGACGTCGGAAAGCCATTCGGGATGATTCTCGATGACGTCGAACGTGTCCGTCCCGAAACGGCCGACGATCCTCTCCGCCGTCTTCCTTCCGACCCCTTTGACCGAGCCGGACGAGAGATACGCGATCATGTCCTCCTCGGTTTCGGGAAGCCGCTTTTCGCAGAACGAAACGGAAAACTGCTCGCCGTAAACGGGATGGATCACCCATTCGCCTGCCAGCCGGACCTTGTCGCCCGGCTCTATCATCGGCATTATCCCGTTTGCCGTCATAAGGACGTCGTCGGAGATGACCTCGGCGACGGTATAGCCGTTTACGTCGTTTCGGAAGAGGATATGCTCGACTGTCGCCTCGATCTCGGTGAGCTCGCGCTCACCAGTTTTTTCTTCCGTACCGTCCGTCATCTGCCGAGAAGAACGGAAAGGTCACCCGCTATGTCGGTGCGCTCCCACGGAGCGTTAAGGTCTTCGCGCCCCATATGTCCGTACGCCGCGAACCGGGCGTATCTGACGTGGCGGAGATCGAATCTGTCAATCAGCGCCGCCGGTCTGAGATCGACGAGCTCGCACACCTTTTCGGTGATAAGTTTTTCCGGAACTTTTGCCGTTCCGAAGGTCATTACGGTGACCGAAACGGGATGCGCGACCCCGATCGCATACGCGATCTGGACCTCGCATTTGTCGGCAAGCCCCGAAGCTACGACGTTTTTCGCTATATATCTCGCGGCGTAAGCGCCGGTCCTGTCGACCTTTGTCGGGTCCTTGCCGGAGAAACAGCCGCCGCCGTGGCGTGAATATCCGCCATACGTGTCGACTATGATCTTACGCCCTGTGAGCCCCGAATCTCCCTGAGGCCCGCCGACGGTAAAGCGACCCGTCGGATTGACGTATATTTTTGTTTTGTCGTCAGTCATTCCCGACGGAACGACCTCGTTTATGACTTTTTCGATAATATCTTTTCTGATCGTTTCGAGGGGGACGTCCGGCGAATGCTGGGACGATACGACGATCGTATCGACGCGGAGAGGCGTGCCGTCGTCGTCAAATTCGACCGTGACCTGCGTTTTGCCGTCCGGCCTGAGGTATCGAAGTATCCCCTCTTTCCTCACGAAGGTCAGACGCTTGGCGAGCTTGTGCGCGAGCGAAATCGTCAGCGGCATGAGCTCCGGGGTCTCGCGGCAGGCATAGCCGAACATCATTCCCTGATCTCCCGCGCCGATGTTGTAGCCGTCGTCGTCTCCCGAAATCTTCGCCTCAAGGGCACGGTCGACCCCGAGCGCTATGTCCGGAGACTGCTCGTGTATCGAACTCACGACGGCGCAGGTCTCGCAGTCAAAGCCGAACTTGGCGCGGTCATATCCGATCTCGCGGATGACGTTTCTGACAACGCTCTGGAATTCAACGTACGCCTTCGTCGTGATCTCTCCCATTATATAAATCAACCCCGTCGTCGCGGTGGTCTCGCAGGCGACGCGCGAATCGGGATCCTGCTCGAGGATCTCGTCAAGTATCGAATCGGAAATTATATCGCAGATCTTGTCGGGATGCCCTTCCGTGACCGACTCCGAAGTAAAAAGATAACTCATAATCTCACCTTTGTCATTGTAACCATTTTCCGATATTATACCACGAACACGCCCGGTTTTCAAGTACCGGGCGCGCGCAGGTCTTCGCTTCACGGTATATTATGATCTCTTAATAACGCGTTAAAACGTTTGACAAAACGGGGTAAAAATGGTATAATCAAACGCAGTAAAAATGGGCAAAAGGCAGGTAATCCGATGGCAGACGTTGCTCTCGCATCCGAATTCATAAAAGCGAAGCGTCGGCTTTTTGAAAAAATGTACGGCAGACTCAACGAGGGGCAGAGACAGGCGGTGTTCGCCGTCAACGGTCCTCTTCTCGTTCTCGCCGGGGCGGGCACGGGAAAAACGACGGTTCTCGTCAACCGGATAGCTCATATCATACGCTTCGGAGATCTGTACGAGAGCGGGGACTGTCCCTCCGACATGACCGAAGAGGAGATATCCCGCCTGACGGACGCGCTCGCGCTCGGCGAGGACGAGATCGCTCAGGTCCTCGCGGACTACGTGACGTCCCCCTGCCCTCCCTGGGACATACTCTGCTTCACCTTTACGAACAAAGCCGCCGAGGAGATGAAGACCCGTCTCGCGGTTACGCTCGGCGAGGAGACCGCCTCGGCGATATGGGCGGGGACCTTCCACTCTATCTGCATGCGGCTTCTCCGTAAATACGGCGAAAGCATCGGTTATTCAAAGGATTTCACGATATACGACACGGACGACTCCAAGCGGTGCGTAAAAGAATGCATGAACGAGCTCGGGATCGACGAGGGGATACTGTCCGTCAAGTCGGCGGTCTCGGAGATCAGCCGCCTGAAAGAAAAACTCATTCCCCCGCAGGATTTCCCCGCCGACGCGCAGAAGGATCAGCGCTCAAAACGGATCGCTCTAATTTACGCGCTGTATCAGAAAAAGCTCCTCGACGCCTCCGCCGTGGACTTTGACGATATAATCATGCAGACCGTGCGCCTGCTTGAAGAAAACGGCGAAGCCTTCGATTTCTGCAACGGCAGGTTCCGTTACGTGAGCGTGGACGAGTTCCAAGATACAAACCCCGCTCAGCTCAGACTGATTCAGCTCATGACGGAAAGACGCCGGAACGTGATGGTCGTCGGGGACGACGATCAGAGCATATATCGTTTTCGCGGGGCGACCATCGAGAACATACTCAATTTCGACAGAGAATATCCCGACGCGCGCGTCGTCCGTATCGAGGAAAACTACCGCTCTACGGAAAACATCCTGACCGCCGCTAACGGAATCATCCAGAACAACAAGGGCAGGCACAGCAAAAAGCTCTTTACTAACGGCCCGGCCGGCGAAAAGGTCGTACACAGAAAATGTGAAACTCAGCTCGACGAGGCGAAATTCATCGCCGGAAAGATCCTCGAGCTCACAATGAAAGAAAAGCGGAAGTACAGCGATTTCGCCGTACTTTACCGCATGAACTCTCAGTCAAACGTCATCGAATCCGTTTTTTCACGGTCGGGACTTCCCTACCGTCTCGTCGGCGGCACGAGATTCTACGAGCGAAAAGAGATCAAGGATATACTCGCCTATCTCGCGATAATA
>JAGABQ010000037.1:0-15465 GCA_017614495.1 Clostridia bacterium | reverse complement strand
GTCCGCCGAAGTCAGCATCACGGTGACAGAAGCGCCGTTTATCGAAATGCCGTCATCCGTTACCCTCTCCTTCGGCCAGACCGCAGAGATCGGTGCCCGCGTCGTCGGGTACCGCGAGTCGGATTTCCCGGACGGCGAACCCGCGCTGGTATATGAATATTCCGGCGGCTCCGTTGCGAGCGTGACTCAGCAGGGCACGGTCACCGCAACCGGCTACGGCTACGTCGTCATCACGGTAAGATGTCCCGCCCTGGGGCTCGAATCGACGGTCACGGTAACGGTCAGCGCGAGCGGCCTGCATCTCTCGTCCGACAACCTCAGAATGTACGGGAACAGCTCCGCGCGCCTCGACCTCGCTCTACTGGACGATGACGAAAACACGGTCAACGTAAGTCTGTCGTTCGAAAGCACCGAGCCCGAGGTAATGACCGTCGAACCCGACGGGACGGTCATAATCGGCGACGACCCGGGCGAGCACGTGGTCACGGTCAGATGCGACGTGCTTGAATTTGAATCCGCCGTAACCGTCACGGTCATACGCCCCGAAATTGACATAAACGAAAAAACCTCCGCCATGCTCGGAGATGAATGGGATATCGATCCGCGTCTCATTGAGACGGTCAGCGAAGACGAGACCCCCGCCTTCACCTTCCTGAGCAGCAATACGGAGATAATCACGGTCTCCCCCGAAGGCCGGGTGTCGGTCGTCGGGGAGGGCGGCAGCGCGACGATCACCGTGACCTGCTCCGACCCGTACGTTTACCGCGAAACCGTCGTGTCCGTTGAACTCCACGAACACGTTTACGGCGAATGGACCGTCCTTTCCGAGGCGTCGTGCACGGAATCAGGACACCGCGAGCGCGTCTGCTCGATTTGCGGAGACACGGAAGAAGAATCGATATCCGCCCTCGGACACGATTATCTGACAAATGGCGCCGTGTGCTCGAGATGCGGCAAATCGCTCGTCACGCTTAAACTCGTAACGCATTCACGTGATGATATCGATGACAACGGCGTCACAACCACGCTCTCCCCCACCGGCGCGGGATCGAAATCATCGAATCCGATAGAAGTCATAGTGGAATATCCGTTTGAACTCCTGTATTCCTTCAATGAGAGCGGAGTTGATAAGAAATCCGTCGTATGTACCTGCGAACCCCAGACGAGCGGAGGAGATACGTTTGAAAAAATTGATGCGTTCATAGAAGAGGAAGGTATTTGCAACTGTTGGGCCATGATGCAGACAGAGGATGATCCGCCCACGCAACTGACTCTTTCGTTCCGGTATAACAGAAAATCGTATAAGGTTCCAATATACTTCCGCATAATCGATATCCCCGATGACAATCCATAAATTTCTATCCGTGCTGAAAAAAAAAAGCACCGTGGAACGGACGTCCGTCCGTTCCACGGTGCTTTCGGTTTGTGTTATTTTTTTCCGAAGAGCGACAATACATTTTTGTCCTCCGGCACAGACGAGCAGGATATGAACGTATATCCCGTCGCGTTTATCGTCTCTTTAAGCGCGGCGGCGTCAGGTTCCGAGTCCGTAACGAACTGCGCTTCCCCGCTTTTGTGGGAAGCAGAAACTTTTTTCGCTCCCGGAAAGGCGTTCCTTATAGTTTCGCAAACGTGCGCTTCGCACATCGGGCATCCCATGCCCTCGATCTTTACCGTTGTCTTTACCATGATTCAAACCTCCTCCGATGCCGCTATGTACCTGACCGCCTCGGTTGCCGCGACCGCCCCGTCGGCGGCCGCCGTGACGAGCTGCCTCACTTCCTTGGCTCTGTTGTCGCCCGCCACGAAAATCCCGGGCGTCTTTGTGCGGCAGTTTTCTCCCGACACTGCGTATCCCGCCGGGTCGAGATCTATCAGCCCGGCAAAATCCCCGTTCTCGGGTATCCTGCCGACGGCGACGAACAGCCCGTTCACCTCGAGCATGGTTTTTTCGCCGTCGTTGTTTGTTATTTCGATCGCCCTGAGCCGGCGGTCGGCGACAAGTCCCGTCACCCTGCTGTTGAGGATGAACTCGACGTTGTCTTTTTTTCTCAGCCGCCCGACGGTCGTCTCCTCTCCGCGGAAGCCGTCGCGCCGGTGGATGAGATACACCTTTGACGCGATATCCGAGAGGTACAGGGCGTCCTCGAGCGCCGTGTTGCCGCCGCCGTTGACGGCGACGGTCTTGCCGCGGAAAAAGTTGCCGTCGCAGGTCGCGCAGTAGGATATACCGCGCCCGACGAGCGCGTCCTCTCCCTCAAGGCCGAGTTTGCGGTTTTCAGAGCCCGTCGCGAGTATCACGGCGCGGCACGCGTACTCCCCCTTAAGGGTCTTCACCGTAAACGCGCCGTCCTGTCCGGCCTCGACGCCGACGGCGCGGTCGGAGACCAGTTCGGCTCCGAGGCCCGTTGCCTGCGCGTACAGTTTCTGGGCGAACTCGAAACCCGAAATATGCGCCTCGACCGGATAATTCTCGATATCCGGGGTGTTGATGATCTGCCCGCCGTACGACCTCGCCTCTATCAGAAGAACGGTCTTTTCCGCTCTGCGGGCGTAGATCGCCGCGGTCAGCCCCGCCGTCCCGGCGCCGACGATGATTACGTCATACATTTCAGACGAGCATCCCGAGGATGTCATCTTTCGGGCGGAAACCGATCTTGCGCGAGACCTCTCTGCCCCCTTTGAAGAGCACGAGGCAGGGGATAGAGCTTACGTCGTAATCCTCGGCAAGCAGATCCTCCTCGTCAATGTTCACCGACGCGACCTTGACGGACGGGTTTTCCGCCGCAATCTCGGCGATCACCGGCTTGAGCATGCGGCAGGGGCCGCACCACGACGCGTTGAAATCGACAAGCACCGGCTTGTCCGATTCAAGGACTTCCTTCTGAAACGTTGCGGACGTTACTTCAATGATTCCTGACATTTTCTTTGTCTCCTTTCAGATGAGCGCGGCGATATCCGCGTCTATTGATTCCGGCGTGACGGTAGGATCGTATCTCTTTACGACCTTCCCATCCCTGTCTATGAGAAATTTTGTGAAATTCCAGAGGATGTCGCCCGGCTTTTTGGCGGATGAACTGAGCCTGGATATGGCCTTCATTGTCATCTTCGCCTTGAGCCCCTTGTGCTCCTCTTCCGGGATTTCTCCCTTGAGATAGGTGTAAACGGGAGATTCGTTTTCACCGTTCACGTCTATCTTTGCAAGCTGATCGAACGACGTTTTGTATTTTGCCGTGCAGAAGTCGTGGATCTCCTCGTCCGTCCCCGGCGCCTGAGATCCGAACTGGTTGCACGGGAAATCGAGGATCTCAAGACCGCTCGCGTTGTACTTGCGGTACAGCTCCTCAAGTCCTTTGTACTGCGGCGTAAAGCCGCAGCCGGTCGCGGTGTTCACGACGAGGATCACCTTGCCCCTGAGCTCCGAAAGATCGAGCTCGCCTTCTCTTCTTTTCCTGACCTTGAAATCGTAAATCGTCATTTCAAACCTCCCTCACGGCGCGGATGTAATTTATACAATTAAATTGTATCAAATACAATTCACTTTGTCAAGACCCCCGGGAGGATTTTTTTCAAAACCGCGTGCGGACTTCCGCACGCGGTTCTCTGTTTAAGCTTCTATGATTTCGCCTTCGTCCGCGTAGTCTTCCGCTATGACCTCGTCGTCGACGTCGTCCTCGATATCCTGCGGGATCTCGATGTTTTCGACGTTCTGCTTCGGTTTCGGAAGCGGCTCCGGAGGAATGACCTTGTCGCCGTTTGCGTCGACTATCTCGATGGAACGGTAGCGCTGGAGGCCCGTGCCCGCGGGGATGAGCTTACCGATGAGCACGTTCTCCTTGAGGCCGAGGAGGTAGTCCGTCTTGCCCTTTATCGCGGCGTTCGTGAGGACTCTCGTCGTCTCCTGGAAGGAAGCGGCGGAGAGGAAGGACGTCGTGTTGATAGACGCCTTCGTGATGCCGAGAAGCTCCGGCTTGCACTGCGGCAGGAGAAGGTCGCGCTCGCCGGCGTCGATACGCGCCTGAATGGCGTTCTTCGCGTCCTCGAACTCCATGGCGTCGATCGGTTCTCCCGCGAGGAGAGCGTCGTCGCTGCCCGGATCGGTCACGGTGACCTTTCTCGTCATCTGTCTCGCGATGACCTCGATGTGTCTGTCGTTTATATCGATAGACTGTGAACGGTAGACCTTCTGGACCTCGCGGATGATGTAATCGTAAACCGCGTCAAGTCCCATTATGCGGAGGATGTCGCCCGGCTTCTTGAAGCCCTCGGTAAGTCCCTGACCCTTGACGACGAAGTCTCCCGGCTTGACGAGCTTTGTGAGCCCGAAGGGAACGGGATAATTCGTCTTTTCCTTGGTGTCGGGATTCGTGACGACGATCGTATCCATGTTCTTGATCTTGTCGTAGGATACGGTGCCGGCAGACTCCGAGACTATGGCGCTCTTCTTGGGGTTGCGCGCCTCGAAAAGCTCCTCGACGCGCGGCAGACCCTGCGTGATGTTGGCGCTCGCGACGCCGCCCGTATGGAACGTACGCATCGTGAGCTGGGTGCCGGGTTCGCCTATCGACTGAGCCGCTATCGTGCCGACCGCCTCGCCTATCTGAACGGGATTGCCGTTCGACAGGTCGGAGCCGTAGCAGTGAGCGCACACGCCGTGTCTCGCGCGGCAGTTGAGCAGGGATCTGATCTTGACTCTCTCGATACCCGCCTTGATAATCGCCGAGGCGTCCTCTTCGGTCATCATGGTGTTTCTCGGGACGATGATCTCGCCCGTCGCGGGGTTGACCACGTCGCCTTCGTCGGAATTGGCGGTGAACCTGCCGATAAGTCTGTCGGCAAGCGGCTCGATAACGTCGGCAGAGCTCGTCACGGTCACGCGCTTGATATTTGCCGCGAGGAGCGTGTCGACGACCTCGTCGGTGATGACCGTGCCGCGCGGAACGATGACGTCGCCGGTCGCGGGATCGCGGATGTCGCCCTCTTCGGTGTTGACAATAACGCGTCCGTCGATAGCGTTGCCGACCTCGACCTCCTCGCTCTCCCTGCCGGAGAGAATTGCCGAGACCCAAAGCCCGTCGTGCGTACCGCAGTCGTCCTCGCGGACTATAACGTCCTGAGAAACGTCGACGAGACGCCTCGTCAGATAACCCGAGTCGGCCGTCTTGAGCGCCGTGTCGGAAAGCGATTTACGCGATCCGCGCGCCGCGACGAAGTAGTCGAGTATGTTCTGACCTTCGCGGAAGTTCGATTTGATCGGTATCTCCATCGTGCGGCCGTTTGTCGCGAACATGAGTCCGCGCATGCCCGCCAGCTGACGCATCTGGGTCATGTTGCCTCGCGCTCCGGAGTCCGACATCATCTTGATCGGGTTGTAGCGGTCGAATCTCGACTGGAGGAGCGAAACTATGTCTTCCGTTGCTTTTTCCCAAATCGAGATGACGTTCTTGTAGCGCTCTTCCTCGGTCAGCTGACCGCGGAGGAAGTGACGGCGGATCTCGTCAACCTTGTGCTCTGCGTCGGCGATGATGGTGTACTTCTCGGCGGGGATGACGACGTCGGAAATGGATATCGAGATCGCCGCTTTGGTGGAATACTTATAGCCCATCGCCTTGATGTTGTCGAGCACCTCGGCGGCCACCGTGAAGCCGTGATATTTTATCGAAAGGTCGACGATCTGCTTGAGCTGCTTTTTGCCGCAGGTCATGTCGATCTCGAGATCGAAAATCTTGTCGGGATCCGTCCTGTCGACAAATCCGAGGTCCTGAGGGATCGGCTGGTTGAAGATGAGACGGCCGAGCGTCGCGTTTATGATCCTCGTCTGCTCGGTGCCGCTGATCTCCTTGATGGGACCCTCGTAGAACTTCGTGATCCTGACCTTTATCGGAGCGTGGAGCCCGAGATCCCCGTTCTGGTACGCCATGAGCGCCTCGTCCATATCGCGGAAAACGTGCCCTTCGCCGGGTTCGCCCGCCTTGTCTATCGTCAGATAGTACGAACCGAGGACCATGTCCTGCGAAGGAACCGCGACGGCCTTACCGTCGACGGGCTTCAGGAGGTTGTTTGCCGAGAGCATGAGGAGCCGCGCCTCCGCCTGGGCCTCCGCCGAGAGCGGAACGTGGACAGGCATCTGGTCGCCGTCGAAGTCGGCGTTGAACGCCTTACAGACGAGCGGATGCAGACGGATGGCGCGCCCCTCGACGAGCACCGGCTCGAACGCCTGGATCGACAGGCGGTGAAGCGTCGGCGCGCGGTTGAGCAGCACCGGATGTTCCTTTATGGATTCCTCGAGCGCGTCCCACACGCACGGGTCGGCTCTCTCGACCTTACGCTTGGCGTCCTTTATGTTCGTCGCCTTGCCGGTCTCGAGAAGTCTCTTCATGATGAAGGGCTTGAAAAGCTCGAGAGCCATTTCCTTCGGAAGACCGCACTGATAGATCTTGAGTTCGGGGCCGACGACTATGACCGAACGTCCGGAATAGTCGACACGCTTGCCGAGAAGGTTCTGACGGAAACGTCCCTGCTTGCCGCGGAGCATCTCGGAAAGAGATTTGAGCGGCCTGTTGGACGAGCCGCCCGTCACGGGCTTGCCGCGGCGGCCGTTGTCAAACAGATCGTCCACGGCATCCTGGAGCAGACGCTTCTGGTTGCGGATGATCACGTCGGGGGTGACGCCCTTCTCGATGAGCTCCTTGAGGGTGTTGTTTCTCCTGATGACCGTCTGATAGAGCTGGTTGAGGTCGGACGCAGCAAAGCGTCCGCCGTCGAGCTGTACCATCGGCCTGATGTCGGGGGGAAGCACCGGGATCGCGTGGAGGATCATCCACTCGGGGCGGTTGCCGGAACGGCGGAAGTCCTCGACAAGCGCGAGGCGCTTCTGAAGCTTCGGCTTTCTCTGGTTGGAGGCGGTTCTCGCCTCGTTCCTGATCTGTTCGGCAAGCTCGTCGAGATCAATGTCTCCGAGCAGCTTCTCGATCGCCTCGGCGCCCATTCCGACGCGGAAAAAGCTGTCAAAGTTGGCTTTCGCCTCGTTGTATGAACGGACGTCGAGGACCTGCCCCTTTCTGAGGCCGGTGAAGCTCTCGTCGTCCGACTCTACAACGACGTAAGCGCTGAAATTCAGGACTCTTTCGAGATCCTTGTTCGGTATATCGAGCAGCACGCCGATCTTCGACGGCATTGTGCGGTAATACCATATATGCGCGACGGGGCAGTTGAGCTCGATATGGCCCATGCGCTCGCGGCGCACCTTTTTCTGAGTTATCTCAACGCCGCATTCCTTGCAGCGCGTACCCTTGAAACGGTTGCGCTTATATTTTCCGCAGGCGCATTCCCAGTCCTTCGTCGGGCCGAAAATACGCTCGCAGAACAGACCGTCGCGCTCGGGCTTGAGCGTGCGGTAGTTGAGCGTCTCCGCCTTGGTGACCTCTCCGTACGACCAGCTTCTGATGGCCTCGGGAGACGCCAGACCTATTTTAACAGAATCAAAGACGTTATATTCCACGGTTTTTATCTCCTCTGTCAATATTCTTCGTCATCGTAGTCCTCTTCGGGCTCGTAATCGTGCGTTCCGATGCGGTCGTATTCCTCGCTCATCTCGGTGAAATCGTCCGTGATATTGTCGGGAGCCACCGTCTCGAAGATGTCGTCGTCGAATTCTTCCTCGCGCGGAGCGGTTTTCTCAACGAGCGAGAGGTTGACGTCGTCTCCGTTGCGGTCGAGCACGTGAACGTCGAGACAGAGCGCCTGGAGCTCTCTTACGAGGACCCTGAACGCCTCGGGGATGCTCGGCGTCGGGATGTTTTCGCCCTTGACGATCGCCTCGTACGCCCTGACCCTGCCGTCGACGTCGTCGGACTTGACGGTGAGGATCTCCTGAAGCGTGTAAGCCGCGCCGTAGGCCTCGAGCGCCCAGACCTCCATTTCGCCGAACCTCTGTCCGCCGAACTGCGCCTTGCCTCCGAGAGGCTGCTGCGTGACGAGGGAGTACGGTCCGATCGAACGGGCGTGGATCTTATCGTCGACCAGGTGATGGAGCTTGAGATAATACATTATTCCGACCGTTACGGGGTTGTCGAACGGCTCGCCCGTACGTCCGTCGTAAAGCACGACCTTGCCGGTCTCGCTCATGCCCGCCTGCTTGAGAAGGGCGGTGATGTCGGCCTCCTTGGCTCCGTCGAACACGGGCGTCATGACCTTCCAGCCGAGACGCTTGGCGGCTATGCCGAGATGGACCTCGAGAACCTGACCGATATTCATTCGCGAAGGAACGCCCATCGGGTTGAGCACTATGTCAAGCGGCGTGCCGTCCGCCATGAAGGGCATATCCTCCGGGGGAAGGATGCGCGAAACGACGCCCTTGTTTCCGTGGCGTCCCGCCATCTTGTCGCCGACCGAGATCTTTCTCTTCTGGGCGACGTAAACGCGGACGACCTCGTTGACTCCCGCGGGCATATCCTGCGGACAGTCCTCGCGCATGAACACCTTGACGTCGACGACTATGCCGCCGGCCCCGTGAGGAACTCTGCGGGAAGTATCCCTGACGTCGTATGCGTTCGTGCCGAGTATCGCGCGGAGGAGGTGTTCCTCCGGCGTGGGAGTAGTCTCGCCTTTCGGGGTGATCTTGCCGACGAGGATGTCGCCGGGGCGGACCTCGGCGCCTATGCGGATTATGCCGCGCTCGTCGAGATCCTTGAGAGCGTCGTCACCGACGTTCGGGATCTCGCGGGTGATCTCCTCGGCGCCGATCTTCGTGTCTCTGGCCTCGAGAGAGTACTCCTCGATGTGAATGGACGTGTAAGTGTCGTTGCGGACGAGGTTTTCGTTAAGAAGGACCGCGTCCTCGTAGTTATAGCCCTCCCAGGTCATGAAGCCGATAAGGGCGTTCTTGCCCAGCGCGAGCTCGCCGTTTGAGGTCGCGGGGCCGTCGGCGATGACGTCACCCTTGGCGATCTTGTCTCCGACGCTGACGATGGGGCGCTGATTTATGCACGTGCTCTGGTTGGAGCGCTTGAACTTAGTAAGACGGTAAACGTCGCGCTCGCCCTTGCGGCGGCGGATCACTATTTCGTCCGCGGACACGCGCTCGACGGTGCCGGCCTCGTTCGCGATCACCATGACTCCCGAGTCGAGCGCCGCCTTGTACTCCATACCGGTCCCGACGATGGGGGAATCGGTCGTGAGGAGCGGGACGGCCTGCTTCTGCATGTTGGAGCCCATGAGCGCGCGCGAGTTGTCGTCGTTCTCAAGGAACGGGATGCAGGCGGTGGCGACCGAAACGACCATCTTCGGCGAAACGTCCATGTAGTCGGGAACGTCGCGTTCGACCTCTACTATCTCGGTGCGCTTTCTCGCGGTCACGCGCTTGTTGACGAATCTGTGATCTTCGTCGAGCGGCTCGTTCGCCTGGGCGATGATGTAATTGTCCTCGCGGTCGGCGGTCATATATTCGATTTCCTTCGTGACGACGCCGGTCTCCTTGTCAATCCTGCGGTAGGGTGCCTCGATGAAGCCGTATTTGTTTATGCGCGCATAGGTGGCAAGATAGGAGATAAGACCGATATTCTGGCCTTCGGGGGTCTCTATCGGGCACATTCTGCCGTAATGCGTGTAGTTAACGTCACGGACGTCGAACGACGCGCGGTCTCTCGAAAGACCGCCGGGGCCGAGCGCCGAGAGACGGCGCTTGTGCGTGAGCTCGGCGAGCGGGTTGTTCTGGTCCATGAACTGAGACAGCGGAGAAGATCCGAAGAACTCCCTTATCGCCGTCGCGATCGGGCCGTTGTTGACGAGCGTGCGGGGCGTGGGCGAGTCGTTCGCGTGGATGACCATACGCTCTCTCATGCGCTTCTCCATACGCGAGAAACCGATACGGAACTGGTTCTGGAGAAGTTCTCCCACACAGCGCAGACGGCGGTTTCCGAGATGGTCGATGTCGTCGACGTTGCCTATGTCGTGGGACAGGCAGATGAGATAGTTTATCGTCGCGAAGATGTCGTCCTTCGTGATGTGCTTGGGAACGAGCTCGGCGATGCGGACGCGCGCGGCGTCGATGATATCCGACTTTTTCCTGCCGGCCTCGTCGATTATGCGGAGGAGAGCCGCGAGATTGCACTTCTCGGGCACGACCTCGGGCGGAAGCTGATATCCGAGGACCGCCTCCGGCCATACCGTGCCGTTGCCGATGAGCTTGAGCTCGCGGCGCTCGGTCTCGCCGGCTTCGTTTTCGACGTTTATATAGATGAACGCTTCGTTTATGCAGCTGTGCTCGATCTTTTCGGCAAGCTCGTGCGTGACGACCTCCCCGGCGGAGGCGATAAGCTCGCCGCTGACCATGTCAACGAGCGCCTGGGAGAGGGTCTGCCCCTCAAGACGGACGGCTATCGAAAGCTTTTTGTCGAACTTGAAGCGGCCGACGGAGGAAAGATCGTATCTCTTGGGGTCGAAAAGCAGGTTGCTCAGGTGGATCTTGGCAGATTCCGCGTTCGGCCACTCGTCGGGGCGGAGCTTTTTGAATATCTCCTTGAGCGCCTCGTCGGTCTCGGTGGTCCCGAGTCTCTCGGCCTCCGCGTCGCACCCGTCGTGACGAACCGTCTCGACGATCTTGGGATCGTCGCCGAAATACCTGATTATGTCGGCGTCGGTGACGTTGTACGTGTCAGAAACGAGACTGTCGTCGCTGCCGCCGTTTGTGCCGAATCCGAGCGCGCGGATGAGCGTGGTCACCGGGATCTTGTGCGCCTTGTCTATCTTGACGTAGAAAATATCGTTCGAATCCGTCTCGTATTCGAGCCATGCACCGCGATAGGGGATTACCGTCGCGGAATAAAGCTTTTTGCCGGATTTGTCGTAATCCGTGGCATAATACGCCCCCGGAGAACGCGCGATCTGGGAAATAATCACCCTTTCCGCGCCGTTTATCACAAACGTGCCGTTGTCAGTCATGATCGGAACGTCGCCGATAATGACGTCCTCGTCGATGACCTCTCCCGTCACGCGGTTGTGCATACGGGTCTTTACGCGCATCGTCTTCGCGTAGTTGACGTCGCACTCCTTGCACTCCTCGACCGTATGGCCGGGTTTGTCAGCAAGCGTGTAGTCGAGGAACTCGATGACGAAATTGCCCGTACTGTCGATTATCGGCGAAACGTCGCGCAGGACCTCGCGCAGACCGTCCGCAAGAAACCACTCGTAGGACTTTTTCTGTACGTCGAGCAGGTTCGGCATGTCAAGGACTTCCTCTATCTTCGAGAAGGACATCCTCTCGTTTCTGCCGAGCCTTACCGGTTTTACCATTTCCATTGGCAAACTCTCCTTTTAACAAAATGATCATACCGCCGCATTCCCGGCGCGGAAAAAAGTCGTCCGTCCGACCGCCGCTCCTACCCCTACGACAAGCTGGTTACCGTCGAATTATAAGCCGGAGGCGCATCGGACATCCGAAATCAGACCGCATACCGCGAATGAAGGTCCGGTATGACCTGATCGTAATATTATAGGTTGAAAACGCGTGAAAACGTGCGTTTTCAGCCGCAAAAAACCGTTCTCCCCGTCAGTTGGGGAAAATCGCTCAAGTACCAATAATACCACCGCGAATCAAGTTTGTCAAGTGTGACAGACAAAGTTTACAAAAATTTAACAAAAAATTTTTTTGAAAAAGTATTGATATTTTGTGTCGGCTGTGGTATGATATTAGTCCTTGACGAATCATCGAGAAATTTGGAGGTGAATGATCTTGCCGAACATCAAGTCAGCAAAGAAGCGTGTGCTCGTTACCGACGTGAAGACGCTCAGGAACAAAATGGCCAAGTCCGCGCTCAAGACTTCTATAAAGAAGTTCGAGTCTGCGGTCGCGGCGGGCGACAAAGAGGCAGCGAAGCAGGCTTACGGTGTCGCCGTCAAAAAGCTCGACAAAGCAGCGGCAAAGGGTCTCGTGCACAAGAACATGGCAGCAAGGAAAAAGAGCCAGTTCACTCGTGCGCTCGGCGCCCTTTGACCTACCGAACCGAACGTAACATCAGGTCATTTTGAGACACGGCATACGCCGTGTCTTTTTCGTTCCGCTCAAAAAGGGCGGGCGACGCGGTTTTCTTCCGAGGTCATTTTTTTGCCCTATTGACAAACCGCGGACGGCGTGATATAATAAATGTGTTCCAAATGGAACACTTTTCTGCACAAGTGAGAGACATATGAAAAAAAAGGCATCTGCCGCGGAGACGCTCTGCGGGACGCGGCTCTTTGAGAACCTGTCGTCCGGCGGCAAAGAGGAGCTCGTAAAAGCCGCGTATTACGTCGAAATTCCTCAGAACTCGACGCTCAGCCGGCCGGGAGATCTCGGATATATCGAAAACGGGACCGCCGAGGTGCTGCGCGGAGGCGAAAAAAAGGTAGTCATAAACGTCCTTTCCCGGGGAGATTTTTTCGGGATGGCGGGCGTCGGACAGAAATGTCCCGCCGGAGCCGAGATAAGGGCAAAGCTCCCGTGCGAGGTCGTTATCGTTCCCGGGGACACCGTGGCCGGATTCATAAGGACCGAGCCGGATTTCGCCGCCGCCTACGTAGGGCTCCTTTCGTCCAAGATAAGGTTCCTCAGCCGCCGCGTCATGCTCTATTCTTCGGAGTCCGCGACCTCGCGTCTCGCCGGATTCATGCTGGCCGCCGGAGAAACGTCCTGCCCCCTGGCAGAGCTCGGCAGACGGCTCGATATCGGGCGCACCAGCTTATACCGTGCCCTCGACCTGCTCATATCCGCCGGCGCGCTGAAAAAAGACGGCAAAAAAATTTCCGTCATCGACCCCTGTGTACTGGAAAACCACTGTGACTGACCCGAAAGGAAACAAGCATCATGAAATCCAACGTTATAAGAAAAACTCTGTCGGCGCTTATCGCGCTTGTAATCGCCGCCCTGGCGCTCGCGTCCTGCGGGACCGCCGGACCTTCAAATCCTGCTGGCTCTTCGACCGCTGCGTCTTCGGCAGAGGAAAATCCGGCCGGGGCCCGTGAGCACCTGAAGATCGGAACGCTCAGCGGACCGACCGGAATGGGCATGGCAAAGCTTTTTGCCGACGAATTCTACAAAGAAGATATCGAACTCTACACCGCCCCGGACGCCGTCCGCGCGGACCTGCTCACCGGAAAGCTCGATATCGCCGCCGTCCCGGCCAACCTCGCCGCCGTGATATTCAACAAAACGGAAGGCGAATATCTCGTCGCCGCGATCAACACCCTCGGAGTGCTTTACGTCGTTTCGCGCAATCCGGCGGTGACGTCTCTTCAGGCGCTCAGCGGCATAAAACTGTACGCGACCGGTCAGGGCTCAACACCCGAGTATATCCTCAACAAGGTCCTTTCGGCCTCGCAGATAAATCCGTCCGAGATCGAATATAAAACAGAGCACAGCGAGCTCGCCTCGCTGCTTCTTTCGGGGGCCGTCGACACGGCTCTGCTTCCTCAGCCGTTCGTGACGACCGTCACATCGAAGGACAGTACGCTGAAGGCCGTTATCGATCTGTCAGAAGAATGGTCTAAATACTGTGACGGGGACGCGGTCCAGGGCGTACTTGTCGTCTCAAAAAAGGCGGTCGCAGAACACAAGTCATCCGTCGACGCTTTCCTTGACGCATACAAGGAGTCCGTGGATTTCGTCAACGGAAATCACGATGAGGCCGGCAAGCTCATTGCCGAAGCCGGCATAGTCGCGTCCGCCGAGCTCGCCGCGGCGGCCATCCCCGGATGCCACATCGTATTTATCGACGGCGCGGAGATGAAATCGTCTCTCTCCGGCTTCCTGAACGCGCTTTACGAGGCGGCCCCCGCCTCCGTCGGAGGCAAGCTCCCCGGCGACGGATTATTCTATGAACGCTGACGGAAAGAAGAAAAAAGCAATATATATCGCGGCGCCGCTCGGCGCCGCTCTCTTGATCGCGGTATGGTGGATACTTTCCGCCGTGATCGGACGCGAACTGCTTCTCCCGTCCCCCGTCTCGACGGCCGTACGTCTCGGCGGGCTCCTCGTTTCCCCCGACACCTGGCTCTGCATAGGCACTTCCCTGCTCAGGACGGCGGCGGGGATCGCCGCGGGGATCGCCGCGGGCGTCGTTCTCGGCGCCGCCGCGTGCCTCGGCGGATTTGCCGAAGGCATGCTCTCTCCGCTCGAAAAGGTCGTGAGGGCCACCCCGGTCGCCTCGTTCATCATACTCGCGCTCGTTTGGATACCGTCCGAGGGGATAAGCGTCCTTATCTCCGCCCTGATCGTCGCGCCGATAATATACCGCAGCGTGGTCTCGTCCGTCAGAGCGACCGATCCAAGAATGCTCGAGCTCGCCGGCGCCTACGGGCTCAGCCCATTCCGGCGCCTGTCGGCTGTCGTCATCCCGTCCGTCGCGCCGCATTTCATAGCCGCCTGCTCGACCTCCGTCGGGCTCGGCTGGAAAGCCGGTATCGCCGCCGAGGTGCTGTGCACTCCGAAAAACACGATCGGCAGGATGCTTTACAACTCCAAGGTCTATCTCGAAACGACGGATCTTTTCGCGTGGACGGTCATCGTCATTCTCCTGAGCGTTATAACGGAGCTCGCCGTCCGGCTGATAAGGAGGGCGTCCGGTGTCTGAAATAATCATAAAAGGTTTGTCAAAATCTTACGGAGATAACAAAGTCATCGACGGGCTGACCTGTACGTTCGGGCGGGGCTTTTATCTGCTCGAAGGGAAATCCGGGTCGGGAAAGACCACCCTGCTCCGCCTCATCGCAGGGCTTGAGGCGCCGGACAGCGGCCTGATATCTCCGACCGGAGGCGCGATGCTTTTTCAGGAAAAACGGCTGATCGAGAACCGCTCGGGGCTGAGAAATATCACCTCTTTTTTCGGCAGCAGCTCTGCGCGCGAGGCGCTTTTGCTCGCCTCCCGGCTCGGTCTCGAAGCCGATGATATGAAAAAACCGGTGCGTTCGCTCTCGGGGGGCATGGCGCAGAGGATATCAGTCATCCGGCTCTTTATGCGCGTTAGGAGATCGGGCGACGAAACCGTCCTGCTCGACGAGCCCTTCACCGGGCTCGACGCTGAAACGGCCAAAAAGGTCTCCGGCCTCTTTGCAGAAGAATTCGCGGGAAAAACCGTCATCGTCGCCTCCCACACCGACGGCGACATCCTCCCGCCGCTGTCGGGAAAGCTTTCCCTGTCCGAGCCGTCCGACGTATAATACAGCAAAATCAAAGCCGCCCAACGGGCGGCTTTTGTTTTGTCCGGAAAAAACGACGCTTGCATCGTCAGTTGCGATGGTACGGCAAAGACCTATGCGTCATTCTCGCTTTCCGCGTCTTTTTCATTTATGTCGACGTCGATCTCTCCGCCGAGCGCGAAGGAATAGATCACCGTCCTGTTCACCGGCTTGCGGAAGACCTCCTCGGCCGCGCGGCGGTAATATGAGAGCTGAGCCGAGTGCTTATCGGCCAGCCGTGCCGCGAGCTCCCGG
>JAGABQ010000036.1:0-5640 GCA_017614495.1 Clostridia bacterium | reverse complement strand
GTATCACAAGATCGTACAGATACGGCTTTTCGGCGGACCAGAGCTTCGCTCCGCCGATTTTTGCCGTGAAGGCGCGGCCCTCGTCCGCCTCTCCCGAAAGGATGAGTTCGCCGTTGTCAAAAAGCTCGAGAGCGCATCCGGCTCCGATCGGCGAAAAACTGAAATTGCCGTGCATATCTGAGATAATACGGTAGTTTTCGAGGCGTTTTTCCGGGCGGGAAAGCATATACACGTCCCTGAAAATGCCTGACAGACGAAACTTGTCCTGATCCTCGAGATACGTTCCGTCGCACCATTTGAGCACGGCGCAGACGATGTCGTTCTCGCCGGGACGCAGAAGATCGGTCACGTCAAATTCCGTCATGCGGTGAGAGACCTGGGTATATCCCGCGAACGCGCCGTTCACGAAGAGATAAAGACAGCTGTCGGCGCCTTCGAAAACTATTATCCGCCGCAGGCCGTCGGGCATATACGTATACTTTCTGCGGTACACGCCGACGGGGTCGTAGTCGGGGACGAACGGCGGATCGTACGGGATGGGATATCTGACGTTTGTGTACTGCGGGCTGTCAAAGCCGTGCAGCTGCCAGTTCGAGGGCACCTCGATAAAACCGCCGAAGGCGGCTTTCGTGAAATCATCCGGCAGGTCGACCACGCTGTCGTAATATGAAAAATCCCACGCGCCGTTCAGGGACTCAAACCTGTCGGACGCCGTCCTGTCGGCAGAGAGGGCCTGTCCGTCCGCGAAAGGGATGAAGTAGGCGCGCGGAGGGAGGGCGCCGACGGCGGATATTTCCGCGTTTTCGTGGAATGAAAGAAAACTTTTCGGGCTGCCCGGGGCAGATATTTTTGTCAGATCCATGCTGCGTTCCTCGGTATCTTTGTCGTATATCCGTTTGAGATAATTATACCACGCCCGCGCAGGTATATCAAGGGAGAGCGGAAAAACGTCCGGCGGGATGAAGTCCCGCCGGACGGATTTGAGATGTTTTATTCCGTGCGGAGCGCCTCGACGGGGTCTTTTTTCGACGCCGCCCGCGACGGTATGAGCCCGGCCGTGACCGTGAGCAAAACGCTCAGCAGAACGAGGATCGCGGCCGCCCCGACCGGAAGCTGCGCGGACAGGTAGGGTATGCCCGTGAAATAATGCAGCAGCGCGTTTATCGGGATGATGAGTATCAGCGTCACGGCGATCCCGAGCAGCCCGGCAAAGAGCCCTATGACGAGGGTCTCGGCGTTGAACACCCTTGCGATGTCGCCCTTCGACGCGCCTATCGCGCGGAGGATGCCGATCTCCTTCGTCCTCTCGAGCACCGAGATGTTCGTTATCACGCCGATCATTATGGACGATACGACGAGCGATATCCCGACAAAGGCGATGAGAACGTACGAGATCGCGTCAATTACCGTCGAAACCGAGGACATGAGGAGCTTGACGTAGTCCGTCATGTGTATCACGTTCTCTTCATCGACGGAGGCGTTATACTCGTCGACGAGCTCGCTTATCCTGTTTTTGTCGGCGAAGGACGACGCGTAAATGGTTATCGCAGAGGGCTCGTTCCTGTCGACGTAGCCGAGGATCGAGAGGTTTTTCTCGTAAGTCGATCCCGAAAGCTCGCCGGCGAAATATTCGTCGTACAGAGCCGATATCACGTCGTCGCTGATTTTGTCGGGGTCGAGCATGGAGGCGAGTTCGGCTTCGCTTTTGCCGGAGAGTGACTCTTTGACCTCGTAGGCGTAGGCCTGTCTGACGGAGGCGGTGACGTCGTCCTTTATGAGCGCGGCGATGTCGTCGTCGCTCATCCTGTCAAAATACGCCGTTATAGTTTCGGGATCCGAGCCGCCCATCATGCCGGCGTATTTGGTCGTGATGCGCGAAATTATCGCGTCCCGTCCCATCGCCTTTATGGCCTGATCAACGGCTTTTTCGAGATAATCCCCGTCCGGTTCTGAGGCGATCTTTACGTATATCGCGGCCTTTTCGGAATCGGTCATTCCGGCCATTCTGCGGCGCGCCTCGTCGATGCGCCCCTTTCCCGTGCTGCCGTCAGACGGGAAGCTGAGGCCCGTCAGCGCGTCGGTGAGCGGATCGGAGAGCTGCGCCTTTACGAGCCCGTGCTCTTCGGTCGCCGTGATGACGTACTCGGCGAGCTCGTTCGTGAATCCAATGGAGCCGTTAAGCATGCTGTAAAGCGAGTTGTCGTTCGGCTTGATTATGCCGCTGATACGGATCTCGGTATATTTGTCGGGATCGCTCCAGAGGAGCGCAAGCCCCGACTGCGAAGCCGAGAGATCGGTGTAGGTCCCGTCGGAGTTTTCACGGTAGAAATCGGGTGACAGTATCAGGCGGAAGGAGCGGGAGAGAAGCTCCTCATAGCTGAAGCGCGTTATCCCGACCTCTATCTCCTCGCCCTTCATCGCCGCCTGGACGATCTCGTTGAATTCCTCGGACGATTTGAGCCCGAGCGAGTAGAGCACGAAATCGCTCAGCTCGTTGCGCTCGTTGAGGATCAGCACGACGTCGTTTTTCGACTTCGGCCATTCGCCGGCGACGAGATCGTACTGACCGGTTATGAGGTCGCTCACGAGCTCGCCGTCCTTACCGGGGAGCATGCGTTCCCACACAGTCAGCGACGAGGACATTGACGTGAGCATCGTCGAATACGCCCCCCCGACGGAGACGCCCATCGCCTCGTACATGCTCCTGATGACAGACTCCGAATCCGAGCGGACGATCTCGCCCGACGGGGTCTTGTAATATAGATTCATGACGATGGGATATTCGTAGGTCACGGCGGACGCCGCCTTCTGAAATTCTTCGTTTGACTCTATATGCTTTTTGAAGGCGTTGACGTTGTTTTTTGAGGAAGAGACCGACGTCAACGCCTTGAAAAGCGACGCGATGCCGGAGCGGTTGTAAACGTATCCATCCTCGCGCTGTTCCGCGCTGTTTTCTTCGCGCTGTTCCTGGAAAGACGAAAGCAGCGCCGTCATGTCCACGGTCTCGGCGTTTATCGTGAGGGGATATTTCGTCAGGGTGTCCTCCTGGATCTTGTCGATGAATCTGTCCACCCCCTGCGAAACTGACAGGATGAGGGCTATGCCTATTATGCCGATTGAGCCGGCAAAGCCCGTCATTACGGTCCGTCCCTTTTTTGTCAGGAGATTTTTCATCGAGAGACCGAGCGCGGTAAAAAAGCTCATGGAGCGGTTTTTCTTTGACTTTACCGCGTCTCCGCCGCGGTCTCCCTCGCACGGACGGCTGTCGGATATGATTTCTCCGTCGCTCAGCCGGACGATACGGGTGGCGTATTTGTCGGCGAGATCCGGGTTGTGGGTGACCATGATGACGAGACGGTCTTTCGATATCTGTTTCAGTATGTCCATGACCTGGACGGAGGTCTCGGAGTCGAGAGCGCCGGTCGGCTCGTCGGCGAGCAGTATCTCGGGATCGTTCACTATCGCCCTGGCGATGGCCACGCGCTGCATCTGGCCGCCCGAGAGCTGGCTCGGTTTCTTTTTCGCCTGGTCGCCGAGCCCGACCCTGTCGAGGGCTTCCGCGGCGCGGCGGCGGCGTTCCTCGCGGCCGACGCCGGAGAGCGTGAGCGCAAGCTCCACGTTTTCGAGCACCGTCTGATGGGGGATGAGGTTATAGCTCTGGAACACGAATCCCACGGAATGGTTGCGGTAAGTGTCCCAGTCGCGGTCGGAAAAATCCGCCGTTGAAACCCCGTTTATGGTGAGAACTCCCTCGTCGGCGTGGTCAAGGCCGCCGATAATGTTCAGCAGGGTGGTTTTTCCGCAGCCGGAATGGCCGAGAACGGCGACAAACTCGCATTCCCGGAATTCTATCGACACTCCCTTGAGCGCGGCGATCTCCGCGCCGCCGGCCTTATAGTTTTTTCTTATACCGTTTAATTTGAGCATTTCGTTCAACCTTTCATAACATACTATTATGCCATACGCCGGCGCCGCAATTGTGGCCCTTTGTGAAATAATTTATTAATGAATTGAAAATATATTTTGCGGGAGCAATGTTACGAAAAAGTTTACGAAAGCGATTCCCGAGGTTCATATTTAGGCGTTATAATTGTTCCATCATTGGTTGAGGGGTTGTTTTTTTTGAGCAAAATCAGGGCGTTTTTCTCGAGGTTCTTTGCCGGCCGGCACGGACTCGACGATCTCGGGAGACTAAATCTCTGGATGATCGCGCTGTTCTGTCTGGTTCAGTGTATCGGATACGTCGTGAAATCCGCGTTTCTTGTCGTTTTTTCGAGGGTCGTTTACATAATTCTCGCCGTTCTGTTCTTCTTCCGTCTCCTTTCAAGGAACGAGGTGAGAAGATCGGCGGAGAACAACGGGTATCTGAAAATCGTACGCAAGATCAGGGACAGTCTCGTGCTTCTCAAAAACCGCATTCGCGACCGCAGGACGCATATTTACAGAAAGTGTCCCGAATGCTCCGCCACCCTGAGACTTAAACGGATAAAGGGCGTCCATCGCGCCGCCTGCCCGCGATGCGGGAACAGTTTTGAAGTGAACGTCAGGTAGTTTTTTTCTCCTTTTTATGAAAATCGCCTCCCCGGTTTCGGGGAGGCGGTTTTTATGGAGACGTCACGCTATTTCGATCGTGCGCGGTTCGGGCTTAATTTCCGCTTTCTTGGGCAGATCGAGCGACAGGACGCCGTTTTCATATTTGGCCGTGATGGCTTCGGCGTTAACGTCGCCGAGTTCGAACGAACGGACGTATTTTCCGTAGCTTCTCTCGCGGCGGACTACCTGCTCGCCGTTCTTCTGCTCGTCTTCCGTCTTGTGCTCGGCAGAGACCGTGAGGACGTCGCCGTTCACTTCGACCTTAATCTCGTCTTTCGAAAAGCCGGGGAGATCGGTCTGAAGGAGATAGGCGTCGCCCTTGTCTGTGACGTCGGTCCCGAAGGCCGGCATACGGCGGTCGCCGAAGAAGCTCTTTTCAAACTCGTCCATATCGCGAAGTATGTTCGCGGGGCTCCAGATGTTTTTACGATAAGGCATAATTCCGAACATGATTTTGTCCTCCTGTATTTTTGGTATATTGGCAGTCCTCTCTCAAGGACGCCAGTATTATACCGCGGAAATATGTCCTATGCTTGAACAAATTATATTGATTTTGTAAATTGTTAGCACTCTTATTATGCGAGTGCTAAACATTTATTTTCTTTCCATCACACCGATGAGAAAATCTATTTCCGTCGTCAGCGAATCGAGCCCGTCGAGCTTCGCTTTGTCCGAAAGGGATGTGCGGAAAAAATAGGGCGTCATGCGGAAAACTGCGGCCGCGTCCGCGGCTGGCATCGTGACCTCGTATTTTACGCGTATGACGTCCATGAGCGAGAAGAGACCGCCCCCGATATCCGCGAATTTTTCGTCGTTTTCGTACGGCTCGTCGTAGAGGGCGGATTTCAGCCCCCAAAGATGCCGTTTGCCCGGGATGACGGATAGAAGAATGCCGCCCGGCCTCAGAACGCGGGCAAATTCGGTTTCGCAGAACGGCGAAAAAATCTGCGTCGCAAAATCGAAAAAAGCGTCGGCGACGTGGATCCGTGTGAGGTTGGCGACGAAATAGAACGCCCCTCCGCGTTTTGCCGCGAGCCGGACGGCCTC
>JAGABQ010000035.1:0-3659 GCA_017614495.1 Clostridia bacterium | reverse complement strand
CTAACGCAGAGGGTCCACCCGTTCCCATTCCGAACACGGAAGTTAAGCTCTGCTGTGCCGAAGATACTTGTCCGGCGACGGACCGGGAAAATAGGTCAATGCTGACACAAAACCCGCGCGAGCGGGGACAAGGACGGAGCGCCGCCGAACGGGACGCGCCGTGCCGAGTCGGTGATTCTAACGCAGAGGGTCCACCCGTTCCCATTCCGAACACGGAAGTTAAGCTCTGCTGTGCCGAAGATACTTGTCCGGCGACGGACCGGGAAAATAGGTCATTGCCGACACAAAAAGTTAGCGGACGTTGAAGCCTGTCAATGGTTTTGACGTCCGCGCTTTTTTGTATCCGCAGGTGCCTACGGTTGACAAAACATCATAAAAAGATATATAATTATACAGTATTGTAAACGGTTTTAAGGAGGACAGGATGATTCTTTCTTTCGAGAATATTGAGAAATCGTACGGCGATCATCGCGTGCTCGACGGTATTTCGCTCGTCGCGGAGAGCGGCAAGGCCTGCGGACTGCTCGGCCGCAACGGAGCCGGAAAAACGACGGCAATCAGAATACTCACCGACGTGCTGCCGGCTGACGGCGGAAAAATACTCGTCGACGGCAAACCGATCGACTACACGGCGCTCAAATTCGGCTATCTGCCCGAAGAGCGCGGTCTTTATCCCAAGAAGAAGATAATCGAGCAGCTCGTCTATTTCGCGCGGCTCAAGGGAATGAATACCGCTGACGCCACCGCGGCCTCCGACCGCTGGCTCGCCCGTCTCGGTATGAGCGAATACCGCAACCGCAAGCTTGAGACGCTCTCAAAGGGCAATCAGCAGAAGATACAGCTTATAACGGCGCTTACGCACGACCCCGATATAGTCATTCTCGACGAACCCTTCTCGGGTCTCGATCCGGTCAACGCCAAGCTCTTAAGCGACGTCGTCGTCGAGGAGATTCAGCGCGGGAAGATAGTATTCTTCTCGAGCCATCAAATGAACTATATCGAGGAGTTCTGCGAGGATATCGCCATACTCAACACCGGGCGAATCGCCGTGTCGGGCAGACTGCGCGACATAAAGCGGAGCTATCCGCGAAACCGGCTTGAAATCTCCGGCCCCGACGCGAAGAGGGTAGCGGAGGCTTTCCCCGGCAGCTGCACCGTAACAGGTGAGGACGCGATAATCCTGAAACTCGCGTCTCCCGAAGACAAAAGGCGGATTATGCGCGAACTTTCCGAAAAATACGATCTGGACATGATAAAAGTCGCCGAGCCGACGCTGAACGACATCTTTGTTGAGTATGCGGATCACGATGCGGAGGAGACAAAATGAAACAGTTTCGCACAATTCTCGGCTTTGAACTGAACAACTATTTCAAAAACAAGATCTTTATGGGCACGACGATTTTTCTCATCGTCGTGACAATGATAGTCACTTTCGCTCCGCGCATCTTTTCCTCAGGATCTGATGAACCGGACGCAACGCCGGGCAGCCGCCCCGTCATGTTCGTCACAGCCGGAGATGACACCGGCAAATTCGTTGCGCTCTTCTCGAAAGGATTCACCGATTACAGCGTGGAAGCGTTTTCCGGGACGACAGACGAACTGAAAAAAATGATAACCGCCGGAGCCGCGGAATGCGCCTTCGAAATAAAAGGCGCAAAGAGTCTGACCTATTACGTAAACAATCTGTCAATGTACGACTCGAACAGCGCGGCGGCCGCAGAAATAATCCGGAACGCCCTTCAAGTTCAGGCAATGGAGTCCCACGGGATGAGCGAAGATGAGATTGCTGAACTTATGACCACGCAGATCGCAACCGACGTCGTCAGTCTCGGGAAGGACCAGGCGAACAGTTTCCTTTATACGTACATTATGATTTTTGCCCTGTATATGGTAATCATTCTGTACGGGCAGATGATTGCCACCGGCGTCGCTTCCGAGAAAAGCTCGAGAGCGATGGAGCTGCTCATCACGAGCGCAAAACCGGTAGGCTTGATGTTCGGCAAGGTGGCGGCGGCATGTATCGCTGGACTGTTCCAGCTTTCCGCCGTCTTCGGAAGCGCAATACTCTTCTATTCAATCAATAAAGACAGCTGGTCGGACGCGCCGATCATTCAGTCGATATTCGATATGCCCCTGTGGCTGCTCGGATATATGCTCGTGTTCTTCCTGCTCGGATTTCTCCTCTACGCCTTTATGTACGGCGCTGTCGGTTCTACAGTATCCAAACTGGAGGAGACCGGGTCCGCCGTCATGCCTGTTACTCTAACCTTTCTCGCCGGATTCATGGTCGTTATGATATCGTTCTCGTCGGGCGACGTCGACAATCTTCTTATGAAAGTCTGTTCTTTCATCCCGTTCACGTCGTCGATGGCGATGTTCACGAGGATTGCCATGAGCACGGTGCCGTGGTACGAGATTGCCGCGTCTGTCACAATTCTTGTTTTGTCGTCAGTGTTTATCGGCGTCGTCGCAGCGAGGATTTACCGCATCGGAGTTTTGCTCTACGGGACGCGCCCGAAGCTCGGCGAGCTTATCAGAACCGCCCTTAAAAAGAGGTAAAGCATGAAACTTTGCGTTCCGATACCGTGCTTTTTCGGAAAACTGCCCTTTGAAAGCGCAGTAGAGAAGGTTTCCAACGCCGGATATAATCTTGCGGAAATCTACTCCTGGAAGAGCCTCGATCTTGAGTCTGCGGCCGCGGCTCTCGACCGCTTCGGCGTGACTCTCGTAAGTATGTGTACGTCCGAGTTCAGACTGACAGACCCCGCCTGCCGCGAGCTCTGGGTCAAAGGAGTGAGAGAAAGCTGCGCCGCGGCGAAGATTCTCGGAGCCCGTAAGCTGATTACTCAGGTCGGTCCGGACACCGGAGCCGGCAGGGAAGAGCAGCACAAGTCGATTGTCGAGGGACTGAAAGCCGGCGCCCCAATCCTCGAAGAGGCCGGAGTGACCGTGATGATCGAGCCGCTGAATACGAAGTTCAACCATCCGGGATACTATTTGACGTCGTCGGCCGAGGCCTTCGACATCGTACGCGAGGTCGGAAGCCCGAACGTAAAGGTGGTTTTCGATATTTATCACCAGCAGATCTCAGAGGGGAACATAATACCGAACGTTACAAACAACCTTGATCTTATCGCGCACCTGCACGCAGCCGGACACCCCGGCAGGCACGAGCTGCAGTTCGGCGAGAGCGATTACCGGAACATATTCGCTGCGATCGACTTGGCCGGATACGACGGCTGCTGCGGGCTTGAGTACAAGCCGCTGCTCGATCCGGCAGAGAGCTTGGTCCGCGCGAGGGAACTGTACGGAAATTGAGATCGAACCCCGCGGTATTGCGCCTGATTCAGCCGAAAATAATACTTGCATTCTTCCGGAGTTTGTGATATAATATTATCCGCTCTGGAGAGATGGCTGAGCTGGTCTAAGGCGCGCGACTGGAAATCGCGTTTGGGCTAACACCCCAACTAGGGTTCGAATCCCTATCTCTCCGCCATGAAAAAAGCACGCTTAAGCGTGCTTTTTTCAACTAAGTGTTCCGCTTGCGCGGAACGTGAAGTGTCCTTAGGACGTGAAGCGCGCTTCGCGCGTGAAGTGTGCCTCACGGCACGATAAGGAACACTTAACTTCACTTGCCGCGAAGCGGCATACTTCACTAT
>JAGABQ010000034.1:0-3365 GCA_017614495.1 Clostridia bacterium | reverse complement strand
TACGGCGACCGTAACCGCGGCGACAGCCGCCGACACGGCGATATCGGACGTCGGAGCGGAGCCCGAGGCGCCCGGTGCGGCCACGAAGATCGGATCGGCGACCGTGAACGCGCCGCAGGAGTGGCGGTCGGTGCCGTTGTTGACGTTGACCGTGATCGTGCGGGCGTCGGCCGGAACGCTGACAGTCCCTCTCCAGAGACCGTCGACTCCCTTCATGATCGGGCCGGAGACCGCCTCTTTGCCGTCAATGAGAATGCTGAACTGCGCCTCAAAGGCGGTGTTCGGCCAGTTGCTCGTGAGGACCGCGGTGAAATATCCCGCGCCGAGGTCGGAAACGTCCCACGTCACGTACGCGTTGCCGTCGTTGTCGGCGTCGTCGGTCTGATGTCCCGAAATGACGTGTTTCGTGGTGAACTTGTTCCAGCCTTCAAGCGGAGCGTTCCAGAAATCCGCGATTCCGTCGCCGTTCTTTTCGTGCTTATATCCTATGAGATAGGCGTTTGCGCCGCCGTTGCCGTAGAAGCTGAAGCTGCGCTGATCCATTCTCGTGACCGTCGAACCGGCGGGAAGGGTGAACTTTGCGTCGACCCAGTGGTACGCGCCGCTCGCCCACGTTTCGTCGGCGCCTCTGTCGGCGCGAAGGGTGATAGTCTGCGCGCCCTTGGGGATCGTCAGACTGACGCTGATAAGGCCGTTGGCCCCCGTCACGACGCCGGACGTCCATTTCTGAACTCCGTCAATGAGGACGCTGTATTCTGCGTCGGTGTCGGAGTTGGTCTTGCAGACCTTTGCGGTGAAAGGAAGATCGTAGTTCGCGGCGAACGCGCTGATGTCCCACGTAAAGTCGGAATGCTCCGGCCCGTGCTCATACGGCTCGTGACCGCCTATCGTGTGTTTTGAGTTTATATCGACGAATTTCCCGCTCGAGGCGTCCCAGTACTGCGGGCGCTCGCCGGCGGCGCCCTCGAAGCGCTGGCCTATCCAGGGGGAGTTCGTACCGTTGTTCGCGCTGTAGCCGAGCCCTATGTGGAAGACGTAGCTCGACATCGACAGTTCGTCGAGATATACGTCGACCGGAGTGGCCGGAGCCGAGCCCGAGGCGTATCCGACGAATATCGGGTCGGCGATCGAGAAGTCACCGCAGGTCAGGTTGTCGGTGCCGTTGTTGATATTGACCCTGAGGGTCTGCGCGCCGGCAGGTATCGCGACGGTGGCTCTCCAGAGCCCCTCCACCGGGGTCATGAGAGCCGACTCTTCTTTGACGTCGCCGTCAACTATGACGCTGAATTTTCCGTTATATCCCTTGTCTCCCGCGTTGCCGCACACGACCACGGTGAAATATCCTGCTCCGAGACCGGAAATATCCCACGTGACGTGCGCGTCCTCCTGGCCGGTTACGGTCTGGTGGCCGGAGATGGCCCTGCCGGACGTAAATACGTTCCAGCCGTTGAGCGGAGCGTTCCAGAAATTCGCCGGGCCGTTGCCGTCGTTATGCTCGCCGATCCAGTATTTTCCGCCGTTGCCGTTGAAATCGAAGCTGCGGGTCTCCATCCTCGTGACCTTCGTGCCGGACGGAAGGGTGATCTTTGCGTCAACCCAGTGATACTCGCCGTTCGTCCAGTCGTTGTCAGGGCCCCTGTCGGCGCGGAGAGTGAGGGTCTGAGCGCCCTTCGGGATAGTCAGATTCACGTCAATCAGGCCGTCTGCCGCCGTGACCGCGCCGGAGCTCCATTGCTGGACCCCGTCGACGAGGACTATGTACTCGGCGTTCTGAGTGCCCGCCGCCTTGCAGACCTGAGCGCTGAAGGGAAGGGAGCCGCTCGCCGCAAAGGCGCTGACGTCCCAGGTAAAGTCGGAGTGGTCAAGCGCGCCCTGGCGCGGCTCGTGACCGCCTATCGTGTGTTTTGACTCGATATTCACGTTCACGCCCTTCGCGGCGTCGTAATAAAACGGACGCTCGTCCGGGTGCTCGAAACGTACGCCGATATACGGGGCGTTCGTCCCGCCGTTGCCGGTGTATCCGAGACCGTCGCGGTATATATAACTCGACATCGAGAGCTCGTCGAGATATAAATCCGTGCCCTTCGCCGCTCCGGCGGGGATGATCATCGAGACGGCCAGCAGACACGCGGTCAGCAGGAAAATGATCGCTTTTTTCATGAATGTCCTCCGGTTTTTTGCCTCGGAACGCGCGTTTGAATCGCTTGGAATGCGCATTCCATAATTGTTTTCGTCATTATACATTAAGTCCGCGGATTTGTCAAGAGGTTTCGGATTTTTTGACCATTTCTCAGCCCGTAAGCTCCCCTCTTGCAAACTCTTTTGAATTGAAAAACGAATCGAGCCATCTTATCCTGTCATTCAGCCAGTCTGAAAGATAAGCGCAGTGCTGACCGTACGACGTGAGGTCGGTGATCGCCTTAGTCGACCTCGCGAAGTTCTGCCCGAATATGTCCCATTTTTCAAAATTCCGCTCAAACGATCTCCCGTACGCCTTTTCGGTTTTAAGCACCGCGCCCGGGAGCGAGGCGACGTCGTTCTTTATCTCGTTCCACCTGTCGACGACGAGCTTCCTGAACCACGCGTGCTTCATTGTGTTGTAAAACCACCTGTTGGACGTGTCGAACTCCCCGTTCGTCGGGCATACTGCCGCAGCCAGCCCGTCGTGATCCTCAAAGCCGAGATTTGCGTTCCCGAGCGACAGATCGAAATCCCACGGCGGCCCGAAATACAGCTTTCCGTCGGTGAAATACATGTAAAAACTGTCAAATCCGACGTCAAAATTCTTCGTTATTTCCTGAAGCAGATAATCGTCGACGAGCGAATCGAGATCGACGATAGTCTTCACCCTCTCCATGTTCCCCTCGGCGAGAGCATCGCAGGCCTCGGTGACCTTGCCGTCTATCCACTCTATCTGCGCGTCTCTCGTCGCCTTGTCGGAGGACAGATCGCTCTTTATCCCGTAGCGCTCGCCCTTTACCGTGAAGCCGTACTCGTAGTCCCACGCCGTCTTTTCGATGAGAAAATCCGCCTCGACGTTTGTCTCGAAATCGCTTTCGTTTATGTTCACGCGGTCGGGACCCGTCTGCGTCTGCTCCGTAAGCAGATATACGCCGCGATACTCGCCGTTCAGAAAAACCTCGACGAACGCGTATCCGGGAACGTAGTCGAATCCGCTCATCATCGAAGCCATGGCAAAGGCGACCGAAACCCTCTGAAGCGAATGATCCCCGTGGTTCGCGAGCAAGACCCAGGATTTGTTTTTTCCCTTTCCGACCCCGAGCAGATTTTCTTTTTTGCCGAGCTTTATGCGGTACGATTTTTTCTCCATGTTCCAGGTGCTGTTGCCCCTGCCCCGGATAGAG
>JAGABQ010000033.1:0-5590 GCA_017614495.1 Clostridia bacterium | reverse complement strand
CGGTGTTGATCTCGAAAACCTGACCCGGACGGTCGCTGAGGATTTCGTCAACGGCGCGGCGGGACGCATCGACGTACCGCGGATCGCCCTCGTCAAAGAGGGCGCCGCCCTCGTTGAACTTCGTTATGAGATCAATATGTCCGATTATATCGGGGGACATCCGCCCGAGGCGCGAGACGCTGCGGTAATACTCTTCGGCCAGGGAGATCATGTCCCCGCCGAAATACTTTTCCGCCGCGTAAAGCAGCGTTTTCGCGTTGAGATCCACGGGAATATACTCGTCTCCGAGCCGGAAATAGTGTACCGAACCGATGACGTAATCGTATCCCCCGTCGGGCTGTCCCGAAAAGAGATCCTGCTCTATGCCGCACAGGACGCATATCTCTCCCGAATACTTTTCGGCAAGCGACCTTATCTCGGAAACGTATTCAGCGGTCTTTTCCTTTTTCATGCAGTACGACGTGTCGAACTCCGTGAACGAATGATCGGAAAAGCCGAGCGTCTTTACGCCGAGTTTTATCGCGCTGACGATTATATCCTCCGGGATGTCGGCCCCGTCGCTGTATCTGCTGTGAACGTGGAGATCGGTCAGACGGTTTACGGGCGCCGGCATCAGGTCATTTTCTCCTGTTTGACCTTGTGGTCTATTACGTGGCGGGAGGCGAGCTCCTTCCTCACGTCGTCGACCGAGATACCCATGTCCGTCATGAGCACGAGAACGTGATATGCGAGGTCGGCGATCTCGTAGACCGTTTCTCTCTTGTCGTCCGCCTTTCCGGCTATAATGACCTCGGTACACTCCTCGCCGACCTTTTTGAGGATCTTGTCGCGGCCCTTTTCAAAAAGATACGTCGTGTAGGAGCCCTCGGGGCGCGTCGCGTTTCTCTCCGCAAGCAGCTGCGCCAGCCCGTCTACCGAAAATCCGCCGAGCTTTTCGCTGCCGAAAAGATTGTTTTCAAAGCACGATTCGGTCCCGAGATGACATGCGGGGCCGTCCGGTATCACGTCGACGAGCAGCGAGTCGAAGTCGCAGTCGGCGGTTATCGACACCACGTGCTGATAATTTCCGCTCGTCTCGCCCTTGAGCCAAAGCTCGTTTCGCGACCGGCTGAAAAAGCAGGTCAGCTCCTTTTCGAGCGTGATATCGAGCGATTCGCGGCTCATGTAGGCCAGCGTCAGCACACGCCCGGTGCGGGCGTCCCTGACGACCGCCGGGATGAGCTCGTTTTTATCGAATTTCAGTTTTTCCTTGCATTCCCTGTTAAGCATACCAACCTCATATTATCCGCGCGGGGATGCCCGCCGCGGCCATTCTGCGTTTGAGCCCGGGGATGGAGACCTCCCCGTAATGGAAGACAGACGCCGCGAGTCCCGCGTCCACGCGGGGCAGCGCCCTGAACAGTTCTATGAAATCATCTATCCCTCCGGCGCCTCCCGAGGCGATTACCGGAACGTCGACGACGCCGCAGACCACCGAGAGCATCTCAATATCAAAGCCGCCCTTCACGCCGTCCGTGTCCATCGAATTGAGGACGACCTCGCCGGCGCCGCGATCCACGCAGTCTTTTATCCATCCGACGGCCTCGATGCCGGTATCCACGCGGCCGCCCTTGGCGAAGACCCTGAATTCACCGCCAACGCGCCTGACGTCCGCCGAGATAACGACGCACTGGCTCCCGTAGCGCTTTGACGCCTCGGAGATAAGCGACGGGTCCCTTATTGCGCCTGAGTTTACCGAAACCTTGTCGGCTCCGCACCCGAGGACCGCCTCGAAATCTGCGACGGAGTTTATCCCTCCGCCGACGGTCAGGGGGATAAAAACCTTTTCCGCGGTCTCTCTCAGAACATCGAGAAACAGCGATCTCCCCTCGGCCGAGGCCGTGATATCGTAGAATACGAGCTCGTCCGCCCCCTCGGCGACGTATCTTTCGGCAAGCTCAACGGGAGACGAAACGTCTCTGAGATTTTCAAAGTTCACTCCCTTGACGACCCTGCCGTTCCTGACGTCGAGACACGGGATTATCCTTTTTGCAAGCATGCCGTCTCCGTTGCCTCCGCGATAGTGAGCGCGCCTTCGTAGTAAGCCCTTCCGACGATCGCGCCGTAAACGCCGGCGCGCGCGAGCTTTCTTATGTCTCCGGCGGAGCTGACCCCGCCCGAGGCGATGACGTCAAGACCGGTCCTGCCGATCTTTCTGTAAAGCCCGTGGTTGGCTCCCTTCATGGCGCCGTCACGGGAAATATCCGTACATATGACCGTCTTTACGCCTTTTTCTTTCAGTTCACGGCAGAAACCGACGGCGTCTCTGTCCGTCTTCTCGGTCCATCCGTTTACCGAAACGAATCCGTCCCGCGCGTCCACCGAAACGGCGATCCTGTCGCCGTAAAGCCCGACGGCGCGGTCCGCAAATCCCGGGTCGCCGAGCGCCGCCGTACCGAGGATCATCCTGTCGATCCCCGCCTCGGCGTACCGTTCAAGCACCTCGGCGGAGCGTATCCCGCCGCCTACCTCGCAGAACAGACCTGTGTGTTTTTTTATCGACGCAATGACACCGAAGTTCGGCGTGCCGCCGGTCCTGGCGCCCTCGAGGTCGACGATATGGAGATGGGTCGCCCCTTCGCTCATAAGCTTCATCGCCGTGTCGACGGGGCTCTCCGAATATATCTTCATTTGACCGTAATCGCCCTGAAAAAGCCGAACGACGCGGCCGCCGTAAACGTCTATCGCCGGGAAAATTATCATCTCACGCCTCCCATCTCGCAAAAGGCCCTGAGTATCCCGAGCCCGACGCCGCCGCTCTTTTCGGGATGGAACTGGCACCCGAAAACGTTGTCGCGGGCAACGACGGCCGTCACCGGGAAATGATAGTCGGCGACGGCGACGGTGTTTTCGTCACAGTCCGCGGCGTAATAGGAATGGACGAAGTACACACAGTCTCCCTCCGACGTGTATTTCATGAGCGCGGAATCTTTTTTTCTTATCTCAAGAGCGTTCCAGCCGATGTGCGGTATCTTTACGTCGGCGGGGACCCTGTCCCTCATCGGCACTACCCTGCCGCTTATCAGCCCGAGACCTCTGTGCGAACCGAACTCAAGCCCCTCGTCAAAGAGCAGCTGCATACCGAGACATATCCCGAGCAGCGGCCGCCCGCCGGCGGCGGCTTTTTTCAGATATTCGTCAAGTCCGGTCGCCCTGAGTTTTTCGGCCGCCTCGCCGAAAGCACCGACCCCGGGAAGGATTATCCCGTCCGCGCGGTCGAGCTCCTCTCTGTCGCCCGTCACCGCGGCGTCCTCGCCGATCGCCCTGAGCGACCTGACGACCGAAAAAAGATTACCGACGCCGTAGTCGACGACGGCTATCATCAGATCACGCCCTTCGTCGACGGCACGTCAGAGCCGTCCACCGAGCAGGCTTCGCGCAGAGCGCGCGCCGCGCTTTTGAAACAGCACTCGATTATGTGATGCGTGTTGAGACCCGCAAGCTGTCTGACGTGGAGAGTAAGAGCCGCCTCGCGGGCAAACGCCGTGAAGAATTCGCTCACGAGTTCTGTGTCAAAATCGCCGACGCGGCGGGACGGAAGCTCTATCCTGATATCGGAAAAGCCCCTCCCCGAAATATCGACGGCGGTCATGACGAGCGCCTCGTCCATCGGGAGTATCACCGAGCCGTATCTTTTAATGCCCCTGCAATCGCCGAGCGCCTGACGGAAGGCCTTTCCGAGACATATCCCGATATCCTCGGCGCTGTGATGGAAATCCACCTCGACGTCCCCGGCGCACGACAGCGATATATCAAATCCCCCGTGCTTTGAGAAAAGCGTGAGCATGTGATCGAAAAATCCGTTGCCGCTTTTTATTTCCGAAACTCCGGCGCCGTCGAGCGCAACGCTCAGCGAGACGTCCGTCTCGCGCGTTTTTCTGTTTATTTCCGCTGTTCTCATTTTTCGAGTCCTTTCTCTCTTATGATCACGTTAAGCGCCTCAATGAGCGCCGAAACCTCTTCTTCGGAGCCGACGGTTATCCTGTTATAGTCTCCGATGCGTTTCCCGTCGAAATGTCTCACGAGGATCCCCCTGTCCCTGAGGGCCGAATATATCTCGGCGCCGGGGATATGCGGGTGTTTTGCGAATACGAAGTTGCCGAGCGAGTCCGTGACGTAAAACCCGGCCTTTCTCATTTCCGAGGTGAGTCTTTCGCGGCTTTTAATGATTTTGCGGCAGTTTTCCGCCGTGTATCCGGGGTCTGAAAGCGACCCTATCCCGGCCGCCGCCGTCATCATGCTGACGTTATAAGGGTTTATCGAATTCCTTATGAGGTCAAGACATTTAATCAGCCCGGGACAGCCGATGCCGAATCCAAGCCGCGCGCCGGCCATCGACCTCGATTTTGAAAACGTCCCGGTAACGAGAACGTTGTCGAGCTCTTTCGTGAGCCCCGCGCAGCTTTCGCCGCCGAAATCGACGTATGCCTCGTCGATGACGTAGAGCGAGTCCGGATGCCTCAGAGCCGCATCCCTTATCTTCCCGACAGGGGTGAAAACGCCCGTCGGCGCGTTGGGGTTGGCAATAAAGAACACGCATCCGTCCCCCTCGGTCATGTCCGCGGGGAGCGAAAAATCGTCGTTCAGCGGCACCGTGACGAACGGAACGCCATTCTGTTTTGCAAAGATCGGGTAAAATCCGTAGGTGACGTCTGGGAAAACCGCCGGCCTTTCGCCTTCTCCGCAGAACGCCGCGAAGGCGAAATTGAGTATCTCGTCAGAGCCGTTCCCCACGGTCACGCACTCCGGACCGACGGAATACGTTTCGCCGATCGCCTCGCGCAGAGCGGTGTACTCGGGATCCGGGTACAGCATGAGCTTTTTCGCCGCCTCAGCAGCGTTTTCGATCGCTTTTGCCGACGGGGGATACGGCGATTCATTCGTGTTGAGCTTTATATACCGCCTGTCCTTCGGCTGCTCGCCCGGAACGTACGAGACGAGCGACGCCCTGCGCTTTGAAAGAAAGCGGTTCATTTTTTCATCCTCGCTTTCGCGCTTTCGGCGTGAGCGGTGAGGCCTTCGCACTCGGCAAAGCGGCGGACGTCGTCGCCTATCCCGAGGAAGGAATCTCTGTCAAAATAGCAGTACTGGGTCTTCTTGACGAAATCGTCCACCGAGAGGGGGCTCGAAAATCTCGCCGTTCCGCTCGTCGGGAGGGTGTGATTCGGACCCGCCATATAGTCTCCGAGCGCCTCGGGGCAGTATCTCCCGAGGAACACCGATCCGGCGTTGCCGACCGACCCGAGAAGCCCGAACGGGTCCGCCACGCAGAGCTCGAGATGCTCGGGCGCGATCCTGTCGGAGACCTTTACGGCCTCGGCCATGTCTTTGACTATTATTATCCTGCCGTTTTTGTCTATCGAAGCGCGCGCGATCTCTTCTCTCGAAAGCCGTGAAAGCTGCTCCTCTATCTCGCATGTCACGAGGGAGGCGAGCTCCTCCGAGTCCGTGACGAGCACGGACATGGCGTTTTTGTCATGCTCCGCCTGCGAGAGCAGATCAGCGGCTATCACCTTCGGGTCGTTTTCGCCGTCGGCGATCACGAGTATTT
>JAGABQ010000032.1:0-3205 GCA_017614495.1 Clostridia bacterium | reverse complement strand
GGTTCGCCGTCCGGGAAATCCGACTCGCGGTACCCGACGACGCGGGCACCGATCTCTGCGGTCTGGCCGAAGGAGAGGGTAACGGATGACGGCATTTCGATAAACGGCGCTTCTGTCACCGTGATGCTGACTTCGGCGGACTGACCGATTTCAGGAGAAGTGACTTTTATTACCGCGCTTCCCGGCCGCCTTCCGGTCACAAGACCGAATTCGTCAACAACGGCGACCGTCTCGTCGGAGCATTCGTAAACTATGCTGACGGCGCTGCGGTTTACCCACGCGCCGAGGTCGCGCTCTTCTCCGTCGTAAAGCTCGAGGCTTTCCGGTGCGAAAAGTTCGGGTTCTTCATCATAATGGATTAGATGATCCCATTCGTCCCAGCCGTGTACGAGAAAATCGTCGCCGAGAGGGTCTATGCCGAAAGAGGAAAAAATAATCGTGACGGCGGCAAGGGTCGACGCGACCGGCCAAAGGAACATTTTTCTCAGAATCGCGTGGCGCTTTATGCGCGCTTTTTCGCCTTCGGCGGCATTTTGTTTCTGTCCGCGGTATTTCAGCGTCGGGTCTCCGCCCGCTCCGAAAAACGACCGGTCGTCCTTAAGTGTCGGAGGGATCAGCGCAGGCATATTATATTCGGCGCCGAAATCTACGGCGTTATAATCCCGTTTTTTCATGGTGGTCGTCCTCTCCCTTCGCCGGAACCCGGCCGCGGCCGGCATATTCTTCCACATACATATTATAAGCCATATCCGCCGGAAAGTCAAGACGTTCTGGCGGAAACGTTCCGGCGGCGGGCCCGGCGTTTATTGTGAAAAAATCCCGAAAATCACATTCCCGCGCCGAAAGGGATTGACAGGGGGTGCATTTTTGTGTATAATGTTATATGTGGATATATGTGGCTTTGAGAGGCCGCGACATTTACGGACGGAGGAATCACCATGGAAAATTTGACGAAAAACAAATACGTTCTTGACTGGATAAAAGAAATGGCCGGGCTGACAAAGCCGGACAGGATTGTCTGGATCGACGGCTCGGACGAACAGCGCGACGCCCTGCGCGCCGAGGCGGTGTCGACCGGAGAAATGATAAAGCTGAACGAAGAACTCCTCCCCGGCTGTTATCTGCACCGTACCGCGGTGAACGACGTTGCGCGCGTCGAAAACCGCACGTTTATCTGCACGAGGACAAAAGAGGACGCGGGAAATATCAACAACTGGATGGACCCCGCGGAATGCTATGAAAAACTCGGCAAGCTCTTCCGCGGATCCATGATCGGGCGGACTATGTACGTCATCCCCTATTCGATGGGCGTCGTAGGGTCCGACTTTGCAAAGATCGGCATAGAGCTCACCGACTCGATCTACGTCGTGCTTAACATGCTCATCATGACCCGCGCGGGTAAGACGATAATCGACGCCCTCGGCGACAGCCCGGATTTCATAAAGGGTCTCCACGCCCGCGCAGATATAGACGAGAACAACAGGTACATCTGCCATTTTCCGGAGGACAACACGATCTGGTCGGTCAACTCCGGTTACGGCGGCAACGTCCTGCTCGGCAAAAAGTGCTTTGCGCTCCGTATCGCCTCGTATCTCGGAAGAAAAGAAAAATGGATGGCCGAGCACATGCTCATCCTCGGTCTCGAATATCCCGACGGCGACGTCAAGTACATCACGGCGGCCTTCCCGTCCGCGTGCGGAAAGACCAATCTCGCGATGCTCATCCCGCCGAAATTCCTGCGCGACAAGGGCTTCAAGGTCTGGTGCGTGGGCGACGACATCGCCTGGCTGAGGATAGGCAAAGACGGCCGTCTGTGGGCTGTCAACCCCGAAAACGGCTTCTTCGGGGTCGCTCCCGGAACCAACGAAAAATCAAATCCCAACGCGCTCGCCGCGACGAAAAAGGATACGATATTCACAAACGTTGCGCTCAACACGGACAACTATACTGTGTGGTGGGAAGGCCTTGACAAAAATCCTCCCGAGCACTGCATAGACTGGCGCGGAAACGAGTGGCATTTCGAAAACTACAACAAAGCGGACAAGACGACCTGCGCCGCGCATCCTAATTCACGCTTCACCGCGCCGGCGAAAAACTGCCCCTGCGTTTCGAAAGAGTTCGATTCCGTGACCGGCGTGCCCGTCTCGGCTATCATCTTCGGCGGACGCCGCGCAAAGACCGCGCCGCTCGTTTACCAGTCCTTCAACTGGCAGCACGGGACCTTCGTGGGATCCATTATGGCCTCCGAGACCACGGCCGCCGCGGCGGGAGCCGTCGGCGTCGTGCGCCGCGATCCCATGGCCATGAGGCCATTCGTCGGGTACAACATGAAGGATTATTTTGCCCACTGGCTCGATATGGGCAAGCTCATACCTAATCCCCCGGCGATATTCCACGTCAACTGGTTCCGCACCGACGCGGACGGCAATTTCATCTGGCCCGGCTACGGCGAAAATATGCGCGTCCTGCTCTGGATACTCGACAGAGTAGCCGGCAGGGTCGGCGCCGACGTCACGCCTATCGGCTACACTCCCCGTCCCGAGGATATCGATATCACCGATCTCGATATATCCGAAGACACGATCCGCGAGCTTCTCAGGATCGACGTCTCCTCGTGGCTCGAGGACGTCGACAACATCCGCGCTTTCTACGATCAGATTGAGAACGTTCCTCAGGAGCTCGAAGACGAGCTCTCCGCGCTCAAAGCGCGCCTGATCGCCGCCAAATAACAAAAGGAACAAATACAAGGGGCACCGAGCGATGCCCCTTTTGATAAGATATGCCGATACGTTTTTTTGAAAAAGATCCGCCCGGCGAGGTCCGGGGGTACATAACTCTGACAAACCGCCCATTCATCCCGTCAAAACCGAAAAGGGTTTCCGGCGTAGCGGGTCCCGTAAGCGTGGTGCTTCGGGAGCCGAAAAAAGATCCGGTTTCGGTCATTTCCGAGGCGTTCCGGCTCACGGACGGAGCTGATCCCGTCTGCGTGATGCTCGCCTGCGAGGACAGGGTCCCCGGCTCCGCGCTGCTTTGCGCACTCTCGGGCGCGCTCTTCGGTATGGAGGACGAGCCGGAGGTGTTTGTCCGCGCGCCCCGCGGATCCGTCGCCGTGCCGTTCGAAGAGCCGTTCCGCGCGGCCCCGAAAGAGGCGCGCAAACGCGCCGCTCGCAGCGTTTACGCCGACGCGTGCGCGGGCACCGGAGCC
>JAGABQ010000031.1:0-5359 GCA_017614495.1 Clostridia bacterium | reverse complement strand
GTGCAGTCATACATTCCCCTGTCACCGGACAAGCTCTGGATTACAATATCCTCCACTCTGATTCTGAACACATAATCAGACTCGTTAACAATAACCTTGACGTCATCCGATCTGATATAATCCGTTACGCTTCCTTTTCTTTCAACGCCGGCAGACTGTTTAACAAGTTCAAAAAGGTAATTTGCGAAATCTTTTTCGGATTCTATTACAAGGTCTTTTCCCGAGTCTTCGGATTTTTCGAAGTCAAAAGCCGCGTGATTACAAAGCGGTTCTCCGTATTTGGTAGCCGACTTAATATCGTCCGCGGGAATCAACGATTTGATGATCACATTGGTATAGAAGTCGTTTTCCTCAAAAACGCTTACGTATTTCTCAAGGATGAGATAGTAACGTTTCCCAATCTCATAATTCACCTCTGAATCGATACTCGACATACGGATAAGTTGCTCGCCGTTTTCCGAAACGACCGGGTATTGAGTTTTTGAAACTCTCACAGGCAAAACCGTTACGTTGTCATCTCCGAGAAACCTTTCCTCAACTTCGAAATCATACATTGTATATCCTGCATAATCTGTTTTGCACACGCATTCAGCTTTAACAATGTCTGTTGCATAATTGATATCGTTTTCAAACGTTGAATAATTATAGCAATAGAAAGATGACATTACGAGATCCGCATCCTCATTGTTTAAACCGTTTGTGATGTTTTCAACCGGCTTTATCATTTCATTTGTTTCTTTATTTTCGTCTGCATTGTCTGTTACGTGAATTTCTTCATTAAGGCATGACACAAGCATAGCCAAGCACGCAAAAATCAGAATATACGCAAATAACTTTTTCATCTTTATCCTCCCACAAATCCTTGCTGCCAGCAACAATTTTATGTTCCAAACAATTTCATTATACCATAATGAAAAAAAAAACAAGTACTTATTGAAAAATATTTTGCCCGTCGGATACTAGTTTCAGGCCGATATCGTAGTCGTACGTGGCGAGCACCTCCGTGCCGAACTTTTCGAGCTGCGACAGGACAGCGGGGGCCGGGAAGCCGTACGAGCTGCTGCGCTCGCAGCTCGCGACGGCAACAGAGGGGCGCACGGCGTCAAGAAACTCCGGCGACGACGCGGTCGCCGAGCCGTGGTGCCCGAGCTTGAGAACGTCTGAACGGAGCCCCTCCGATCCGTATCTTTTTACGAGATCTTTTTCCGCATCCTCACCGGTGTCGCCGGTAAACAGAAACGACGTCACGCCGTACGTGATCCTAAGCGAAAGACTTTCGTCGTTTTCGTCCTCATACCGGTCGAGCGGACCGAGAAAGACGACGCGTGCGCCACCCAGGGAAAAGAACGTGCCGGGCGACGGCGACGAAACGTTGCAGCCACGCTCCCCGAGCGCCTGTATCACCCTTTCATAGGCTCCGTCGCCGTATCCTGCCGGCGAAACGAAGACTTTTTCAAACTCCACGCTTTTCATGATTTCCCCGCACCCACCGAAATGATCCGAATGCGGGTGGGTCAAAACGAGATATTTTATGTTTTTTATGCCGTAAACGTCGAAATAAGCTCTGAGCATCTCGCCGCTGTCGAACGTGCCGGCGTCGATCAGCATTCTTTCGCCGTCCGGGAAAGTGACGAGCGCGGAGTCTCCCCTTCCCGCGTTGAAATACATGACGGAAAGCTGCGCGTCTGGGTCTCCCGGCGCGTCCGCGCGGCCGGAAAACTCCACCGAGCCGAGCAGAAAAACGCATACGGCCGCCGCCGCGAAAAACAGTATCGCGGCGGCGGTCAGTATGATTCTTTTTCTGTTGTCAGAGGTCTTCGTCGTCTTCATCGCCGGATTCCGGGACGCCGCCGTTTTCGGGCTCACGCGGGAGCTCCGCCGGGACCGATACGAGCGCCGCGGCGTTCGCCTCCCTCCATTTCCTGTCGGCGCGCTTTTCGGCAAAAATGCTTATGACGTACAGCGCGGCGAGGGCGATGAGCCCTGCTATCGACACGGCGGTGCCGACTGTGTAGCATTTCGGGCAGTAATCAAACACGACCTCGTGCTCGCCGGGTTCTATTCCGACGGCAAGGAGCGCGTCGTGAGTCATGACGAGCTCTTTCTGCTCGCCGTCAACGTAAACGTGCCAGCCCTCGTCGTACGGGATGGACGTAAAGAGCAGTCCCCTGTCCTCCGGGACGTTTACGCTGCCCTCGATATGCGTATCAGAGAAGGACGTGATCTCGAGATTGCCCTTGGATATCTTCTCAAATGCCCTGTTGCATTCTTCGACGTCCATGTAGAAGAAGTAGTCGTTTCCGGTCATTATGTAGATCGGATCGTCCTTTAGCTCTATGGTGACCGTTATCTCCTGATCGTAATCGTAGCATCCGAGATATATCACCGTGTCGCTCTCGTTGCCCATCACGGCGCCCTTGGACACTCCGTTGACCTTAAGAGACGCCTCCCTCGGATAGTCCGTCGGGATGCACATATAAACCGGCACGCCGCCCTTGGCGTCGACCGTGTAAACGATCGACGCGGAAGATGAGTCGTCACGCTTGGCGTACTTTCTGTGTTTGGTCGTAAAGCTCGTCGAAATGTTGTTCATTTCGGTATCGAGGACGTTGAGCTTGTTGAACGCGGTGAGGTCCTCCTCCCCCGTCATCGAGCGGAGGATGGCGTTCATCGCCACGAACGGCGAGCTGTAATCGGTTATCTCGAGCTCGCCCGCCTCGGCGTCGACCGCGTAGGCGAGGGAAAGCGCGTATGGATTGAAATAAACGTAATAATTGTGCTCCTCGTCGGTGTACAGGAGTTCCCTCACACCGTCGTCGAGCAATTTGTTCGTTATCACGTACCTGACGTCGAGAAGTCCGTCGGAAACGGGTGTCCCGCCTATATATTTCGTCCAGTGAGATCTCGAAGCGTAGCCGTAACTGTTGAGGAGGTTTATCACGGCCTTGTTGAGAGTTGACGTGCTGTTCGAAATGCCGTAGAACCCCAGCGTCATGGGATCGTTCGTTTTGCGGTGGATGGTCTTTTCCATACGGTAAAATGTTGAGTCGTCGTACTCCTTGACCCAGTTTACCGTGGGATACATCTTCTCCATAAAGCTGTTATACGACGTGCGCGAGCTTATAACGACGTCCTTGTCGAGGGCTACAATGTTGAGAAGCCCGGCCCCGAAGAGCTCAAGACAGGTCAGAATAAGGACGATAACGGCGCCCATCCCGCGGAGCTTCCCTGATTTTGCGAAATACGACGCTCCCGTGAGAACGACTACGCACAGGACAGAGAGCCATATGCAGGAGAAATCGTTGATATATTCATAATCCTGTTTCTGTACGAGCATAAGAAACACGACGAGCACGCCGCCGAGAAAAACGCTGAACCTGAAATCCATATTGTTTATCTCGGTAAACGCCTTATACGCGAAAACGAGCATCAGGAACACGAACATGAAACTGTACCGGTAATTCAACCAGTTCGGTCTCTGGAATCCGTGCCAGACTATGTCGATCGAGCTCACATTCATGCAAAGGAAGAAGAAAACGAGAACCGCCCCGCCCATCAGTCTCTCCTGCCAGCTGTATTTGCGGCAGATGAAATACATCGGCACGAATATCAGGGCGATGACGCCGCAGTAAAGCAGCGGGAGTCCCTCGGGACGGACCGTATCGTACGTGCCCGGGAAAAATCTCAGGAAGAAATCCATGAGATCGAAACGCTGGCTTATCGCCCAGTTCGTCGTGCTGAAGGTGCTCTTGCCGAACTGAAGCGAGGTATAAGCCGGATATACGATGCACATCGAGATGCATATCGCGATTGCCGAGTAAAAACCTATCCTGAGGAGAGAACGCCAGAAATGGTTTTTTTCAAGCCAGAAATTGTTCTCCTCCTTCGTTGCGTGCGCGAGATAGTAGTAAAAGAAATATATCGCGACGTAAAGGCACACCATGTACCCGATATAAAAGCTCGTCAGGAGAGAAAGCGAAAGGGTGACGACGAAAAGCAGGAAACGGCGCTTTTTGATAAGCTGCTCTATACCGAGGGTGACGAGCGGGAGGAGTATCACGCAGTCCATCCACATGGTATTGTGCCCGTAAACGACGTCGTACGCCGACACGGCGTAGCAGGTCGAGAAGATCAGGACGCTGAGCCGGGACGATTTTTTTGTTTTTTTGAGGTAATACCCCATCGTCAGGCCCATCGAGCCGGTCTTTAGCAGCTCGATGACGAGAAGCCCCTCCGTTATGTGGTTGGACGGGAAAAGTGCTATGAGATATGAAAACGGGCTCGCGAGATAATAGGCGTAGATGCCCATGAACTCGCCGCCGAGAGTCCGCGACCAGGTGTAGAGCATCGAGCCCCCGCCGAGGATCTTGTTTCTCAGCTCTTCGAAAAAATAAACGTACTGCCCGTTCAGATCGAGGACGAGGACCGAGTTGCTTCCGAAAGGATAGACCTCCATCGCTATGAATATCATCCACTGTATCATAAGCGGCAGGAAAAAGGCGACGATAAGAAACTTGTTTTCGCGCCAGCCGTTTATCAGTCTTGTCCTGAAATCTTCCTTTGCGGAAAGCATCCCGAGGAACCTCCGGAGTTTTTCATAATAATCTTCGTCATTATATCACAAATGCGAAAAAAAGTAAAGTACGGGCGGAACCGCTCAGTCATCCTCGCGGTCGTCGGCAAGCATACGGTCGGCCTGCGCCGAATACCGGTTGTTTTTTATTAAAAACTGTTCCCGCGCTTCTTTCGATATCAGCGAATAGACGGCGCCGCCGTACGGTGCGGGGCCGAAGCTGTTGCCGGTCACATCGACGGAGCCGCCGGCCGTTCCGTGTTCCGTTCTCCAAAGGAAAAGATGATGTCCCATAGGACGCGGCCATATCTCTGAGCGGCGCGGCGGGATCTCGTCCTGCATGGAAAAGCCGAGCCCGGCGTCAAGACACACGTTGTCGGCAAACACGGCGCCCCTCGGAACGGGGTCCCTCGCCTCGTATGCCGCCATACCGTACCGCTCGAAGACGTTCCCGCGGCAGACGATATTTTCAGGCACGCGGCTCTCCTCGCCCGGACCCTGATGGGTGAAGCATGAATCGTATACCTCCCGGCAGCGGCAGCCCTCCATCGTGACGTCCCGCGCTCCGTTCCAGAGCTCAAAGGCGTTGCCGAAACGGATCTTCAGTTCCCTGTTCCAGACGCAGCCGCCGATGAAGGAAAAATCGCAGTTCTTCACCGTGACGCCGACGGCGTCCGTCGCCGCAAAGCCGTGTACGCCGCTGTTTATGAACGCGATGTCGGAAAACGTGACGTACCGCCTCGCCGAGACCATCACTCTGTTCCCGTAAACCGCGCACTCAACGCT
>JAGABQ010000005.1:0-5330 GCA_017614495.1 Clostridia bacterium | reverse complement strand
TTTCGGTCGCGGAGTCGGTTTCCGAAGCCACGGGTACTGCGGTCGATTCGGGGACAGTCGTGCCCGTTTTTGCGTCTGTCGCGATGTCCGAAGTGACGGCGGGGCCGCCTTCCCCGACGCACGATACTGCCGTCAGACACAGGATGACGGCGATGAGAAGGGAAATTGCTTTTTTCATGGTTCCTCCGGGGGAAATAACTGTAGTATTATGCCATAAGGACCGACCGGTCACCTGCCGAAGATTTCGGCTGCCTTTTTGAGGTGATCGGTTATCGGCAGATGCTGGGGACAGGCGTCCTCGCACTGTCTGCACTCTATGCAGTCGGAGGCGGCCCCGCCGCCCCCGGCCGCCGAGGCGTACTCCTCGGCAGAGCGCCCGATCTGTCCGTCGGCGACGCGCGAGTTGAGCGCCGAGAAGATCGCCGGGATGTTTATGCTCATCGGGCACCCCCCGACGCAGTAGCGGCAGGCGGTGCAGGGTATCGCCGACGAGCCGCACATGATCTCCGACGCCCGCCGTATGATCGCCCGCTCCTCGGCGTTCAGCGGAACGAAATCTTTCATGTACGAGATGTTGTCTTTCATCTGAGCGATATTCGACATTCCCGAGAGCACCGTGATTATCCCGTCGAGGGAGGCGACGAAGCGTATCGCCCACGACGCGCACGAGGCGTCGGGGTTATAATCCGTGAAGAGCTTTTTAATCTCCTTCGGCGGGTCGGCGAGCTTGCCGCCCTTGACCGGCTCCATGACCGTTATCGACTTGCCGTGCCTTCTCGCGACCTCGTAGTTCGCGCGGGAGGCGATCGATTTGTTCTCCCAGTCGGCGTAGTTGATCTGGAGCTGTACGAAATCGACGTCGGGGTGGTCGGTCAGTATCTTGTCGAGCAGGCCGGGCCCCGCGTGGAACGAAAAGCCGTAGTGCTTGACGAGCCCTTTTGCCTTGAGATCCCTGACGTAGTCCCACAGATCGAATTTTTCGTATCTCTCGTAGTTGTTCTCCATGAAGGCGTGGAGGAGATAATAGTCGAAATATCCCGCGCCCGTCCGCTCGAGACTGGTATGGAACTGCTGTTTCGCCGCTTTCTCCGTCAGGGCGACGGAGGCGTTCAGCTTTGTCGCGAGGGTATAGGAGTCCCTCGGATACCGGTCGACGAGGGCCTTTTTAATGGCGGCCTCCGAGCCGGGGTACACGAACGCGGTGTCGAAATAGGTAAAGCCCGCTTCGATGAACATGTCCACCATGGTCTTTACCTGCTCGACGTCTATGATGCCGAGGGTGTTCGGGAGGCGCATAAGGCCGAAGCCGAGCTTGGGTACTTCTTTTCCGAAATATCCGTCGCCCGACGGGGTGCTGGTTTCGCTCATTGCCGGTTTCTCCGTTTCACGTTTTTCTATATTATACTCCCGAGCGGCCGTTTTTTCAATATCCGCGGGATAAAAACCCTCCGCCCGTTGAAATAATACGGGAGTTATGGTATAATTTCCCGCGATAACGGCAAAGGGAGGATATCGGAATGAATCACACCGCGAGGACCGTGTTTCTTAAAAAAGCGCTCATATTCCTGCTGATCTTCTCCCTCGCCCCGCAGCTGCTCTGCGCCGTCCTGAGGTACGTCGGAGAGTATTCCGGAAGCGATATAGTGTACGAGGCGGCCGACGTCTTCGTTTCCGTCGTCGGCACGGCGGCGGTCTTCGTCGGATACGGCGTTGTGATATATCTCGTTTTCCTGCTCGGGACGGGCTTTGACGGGCTCATCGTGTCGGTGACCGCCGTCACGGCGTATCTGCTGTCCTTCGTGCTGATACTCATAACCGAGAGCTACGCCGTCGGGCTGGTGTGCCTTTCCGTCACCGCCCTCCTCTGCGGGGTGTTCTTCGCCGCGCTGATGAAAAACGCCCTGCCTCACGCGCTCCTCTGCATTCTGTTCGCCTTTATGCCGTACGCGGCGGCGCTCGTCGCCGTGGCGGCCTCGGGAGGCGCCGACTCGGGGGACGTCATGCAGAGCGCGGTGTACGGGCTCATGAATCTCGGGCTCGACCTTCTCATGTTCGTGCTCGCCGCGGAGATCGCGCTGATCTTCGCGGCGCGCGCAAAAAACAAAGACAAAAACATCGTCGTCGGAGGCTCGGTCATAGCGCGCGGCAGGCCGGTGCTGCTCGCCGCGCTCACGGTGACGGCGGTCTACGCCGCGGCCGCGCTCTCGGGCTATATCCCGTCGACGGTGTCGGATATACAGGAATACGGCCCGCCGGTGACGGGGGCGGAGATCTTCGAGACGGTATACCCGTATCTCCGGCTCGCCGTCGCATGCTGCGTCGGATATTTCTCCGCCGCCTTTGCCGTGAACAGACTTGAGGACAAATGGTTCGAGTGCGACGACGAGGCGCGCCGCGTCGACCGCCTGAAACGGGGGACAAAATGACCTGGGAAGAACTTGAAAAGAAATGCGGCGAGTGCCGCCGCTGCGGCCTCTGGGAGACCCGGACGAAGCTCGTCTTCGGGCGCGGCTCGAGGACTGCCGGCGTGATGTTCGTCGGCGAGGCGCCGGGGCAGACGGAGGACGAGCAGGGCGTTCCCTTCGTCGGGCGCGCCGGCAAGCTCCTCGATCTGTATTTCGAGGCGGTGGGGATAGAGCGCGATGAGGTCTACGTCGCGAACATACTCAAATGCCGCCCGCCGAAAAACAGGGATCCGCTCCCCGAGGAGGGCGACGCCTGCATGGAGCATCTGAGAGATCAGGTCCGCCTGATAAGGCCGAAATACATCGTATGTCTCGGGAGGATCGCCGCCGCGCGGCTCATCTCTCCGGATTTCAGGATATCGTCACAGCACGGGGTGTGGTACAAAAAGGGCGATTTTGAGATATGCGCGGTGTATCACCCCTCGTATCTGCTCCGCAATCCCCCGGGAAAGCGTGAGGAGATGCTCGACGACATGAAAAAAGTCGCGGAAAAGGTCGCGGAGTGCCGTGACAGTTGACGTTCTGATACTCTTCCACGCGGTGCTCAAGACCGCGATACCGATCGCCGCGGGCTTCATAGCCGCTAAGCTCGGTATGTTCGACGGGGAGTTCTCGAAAAAGATATCGGCGCTGATCCTCAAGATCTGCCAGCCGGTCCTCATCATAACGTCGATAATGAGCGTGGAGTACTCGCGCGAAAACCTCATGACGGGGCTTTCCGTGCTCCTCGCGACGCTCGTCGCCCACCTGATAATGTTCGCAGCCGCCTTCGGCGCGAGCCGCCCGATAAAGGACAGGAAGGAGCGCGCCGTATCCGAATACTGCATGATATTCGCAAACGCGGGCTTCTTCGGCTTCCCGGTCGTCAAGTCGATATACGGCGACGTCGGGCTTTTCTGGGGAGGGTTTTACTACATAATCTTCAACGCCGCGCTGTGGAGCTACGGGCAGTTCGTCTTCTCCCGCGGGGCCGACGGCGGAAAAATAAACTGGAAAAAGATCCTGCTTAACGCGGGGACCGTCCCCTGCGCCGCCGGGTTCATCCTGTATCTCACGAGGATAAGGATATACGCCCCGGTCTTCGAGGCGTTCCGGACCCTCGGCGACATCTGCGCGCCGGTCTCGATGATGATAATCGGCGCGATGCTCGCCCGCACAAAGCTCAAAAAGCTCGTCACGACGGGGAGCACGTGGTATTCCGCCGCGCTCCGTCTCGTCGTTTTCCCGCTGATATGCGGCCTCAGCGTAAAGCTCCTCGGCTTCGGGAACGACATTTCCATGTTCATCGTGATCATGACGTCGCTCCCGATGGCTACCGCCTCGGCGATGTTCGCCGACACCTACGACGTCATGCCGGAGCTCGCCGCGCGCAACGTCGGCGTCTCGACCCTGCTTTCGGTCGGCACGATACCGCTCACCGCGTGGCTGGCCTCTCTCTTAATGAATCTGTTCTGACCCCGAAAGGAATGAAAACATGACAGCAATATCAAGACTCAGAAACGAAATACCCGAGGGCGCGGACTGCGTCCTCGTCACGTCGGAGCTCAATCAGAGATATCTGACGGGAGTCCATACCGAGGGCTACGTCGTAGTGGGGCGCGATCACGCCTGGCTCCTCACAGACTTCCGGTACATTGAGATCGCCGAAAAATACGCCACCGATGAGCTTACCGTCAAGCTCCTCGAGAGGAGAAAGGACGCCCTTTCCTCGGTGTTCTCGGAGAACGGCTTCGTCAACGTCGGCTTTGAGGACGACGTCGTGACGTGCTCCGAGCTCGACAGGCTCCGCGCCATGTTCACGGAGATAAACTTCGTGAAGGCGGGCGGCGTGATCGAGAAGATCCGCAGGTACAAGACGCCCGGGGAGGTCGAGAACATAATAGGCGCGCAGAGGATAGCCGAAAAGGCGCTCGAGCGTCTGTTCTCGCTCATGACGCCCGACATGACGGAGCGCGAGGTTGCGATCGAACTCGATTTCGGGATGCGCCGCCTCGGCGCGGAGGGCAGCGCCTTCGAGACCATCGCCGTCTCGGGCTCGGCGTCCTCGATGCCGCACGGGGTCCCGCGCGACGTAAAGCTCGAAAAGGGCTTCCTCACGATGGATTTCGGCGCGCTTTATAACGGATACTGCTCGGATATGACTCGCACGGTGGTCCTCGGCAAGGCCGACGCGGAGATGAAAAAGGTCTATGAGACCGTCCTGAGGGCGCAGACCGAGGCGGAGAAGCGCATCATTGCGGGGGCCACGGGAGCCGAGTGTGACAAGATCGCGCGCGACATAATAGACGGAGCGGGGTACGAGGGGCGTTTCGGTCACTCGCTCGGGCACGGCGTCGGGATGTACATCCACGAGCTGCCGTCGCTCTCGTCGAGCTGGGACAAGCCGCTCGAGGTCGGCAACGTCGTGACGGACGAGCCGGGCATATATATCCCGGGGCTCTACGGCGTCCGCATCGAGGATATGATATACATTTCCGAAAACGGCCCCGTCAACCTGACGAAGGCGGACAAAAACCTCATCGAACTCTTCTGAAAGCCTCCCCTTTCCCGTTTTCCCGGGAAAGGGGATTTTCTTTTGCTTGCGATTTTATCCTTATGTGTGACTTGTTTCGTCTCATTTATGACAACTTTCAAAAAATGAAATCAAAAGTTGTCCGGTTTTGGCCTTCTTTTCCGTCTTATATACAGAGGCCGCCTCAAAGACGGAGGCAAAGCGCGCCCCCGAGCGCCTTGCCTTGACATATCCGCCCGAGGTGTGCTAAAATATTATCGTCCGAAAAGGAGGTTTTTATGAAATACAAAAAACTGAAACCAGAAGGACAAAAGCATTTTCACTGCGTGACGCGGCGACGATGGCGCTAGTCT
>JAGABQ010000030.1:0-4850 GCA_017614495.1 Clostridia bacterium | reverse complement strand
GGCACGCTCATGCATGCGGAGGCAGTCGGACATTATCTTTTCGGTCCGGCGCTCGTCAAACGTGCCGTCGTCGCGGAACATGACGACGTCGAAGGCGTCGATGAAGTCGTATCCGAGATAGGACGAGAGGATCTTTCCGTTGAGATACTCCCCGCGGGAGGCGGCGTAGTCGCGGCCGCTCATGTGGAGCATCGCGCTGCGGATGTTCTCGTATTCCTGAGCCAGCGAGAGGTCGAGGCCGAGGTCGTCGATTATACCGTCAAAGCGCTCGGTGATCTTTTTGAAAAGCGCGTCGAAGGCCTCTCTGTCGCGGGCGACCTCGTAGCATTTGTAAAGCATGTCGGTCACCTTCACGTCGCCGGAGGAACGCTTTCCAGGCGCCGACGGGATGACGTATTTTCTTGTTTCGTCGGAGAGGACTATGTCCCTCACCTTGCGGAAATGCTCCGCGTCGGCGAGCGAGCTCCCCCCGAATTTTACCGTTTTCTTTCTGTATTCGCTCATTTTCCTGCCTTGAAAAAAGAAACTAACACCTATTATACCGCATTCCGCCGGAAAAGTCAATCGCGCCCGCCGGCGATGGGGAGAAGACGTTTCTTTTTGTTGACAAACGGTATATTTTGTGATAAAATGTTAAAAACAGAGAAAAAGCACATTGGGCAGGGCACAAGGGGCATGAAGGAACAGAGACAGGAAGAGCTGCTTGATTTCATCAATTCAAAGCCGTACACGTCGTACGCGGAGATCGCGGAGCGTTTTGCCGGGACGTCGCTCATGACGCTCAGGCGGGACGTCGAGAGCCTGGCGAAGGAAGGCAAGACCGTCCGCGTCAGGGGCGGGGTCAAGGCGATAAACTACGTCATGAGGTCGGCTGACGCGACGTTTTACGAGCGTTCGCAGGTCAACAGGGAGGCGAAGGAGCGCATCGCGCGCGCCGCGCTCGGGCTCGTCGAGCCGGGGCGGACGTACTATTTCGACTCCGGCACGACCGTTTTCCGCATGGCGGAGCTCATGGACGACGTCAGATGCTGGGTCTATACCTCCGGGCTGACGACGGCGACCGCCCTGCTTAAAAACTCCGACACGCGGGTGAGCATCGTCGGCGGCCTCGTGAGCCCCGACAACATAACCTCGTCGGGCGAGGACGCGATAAGGACGGTCAGCGGAGTGTCATTTGACACGGCGTTCATCGTGCCCTCCGGGGTGGTGGCTCCCGACGGATTTTCCTGCGGGAACTATCATTTCGCCGAGCTCAAACGCGCGGCGGCGAAGCGCTCAAAACTGACGGTCCTGCTCGCCGACGACGGCAAGATCGGCGCGCCGTTCCCGTTTCACCTTTTCGATTTCGCGGAGGTCGACATACTGATAACCTCCTGCCGGAACCTGCCGCGGGAGGTCAGACGGTGCTGCGCCTCGGCGGGCGTGGAGATCATTACGGTATAAAAAACAGAGCCGGAGGGCGTCGCCCTCCGGCCCGTTTTTTCTTTTTAAGCGTCAGAAGAGTCCCGAAATGACTCCGTTTTCGTCGACGTCGATGTTCTCCGCCGCCGGCTGTTTCGGGAGCCCGGGCATGGTGAGGATCTCGCCCGTCAGCGCGACGACGAAGCCCGCTCCGGCCGACACCCTGACCTGTCTCACCGTCACGGTGAAGCCCTCGGGCGCGCCGAGCTTGAGCGGATCGTCAGAAAAACTGTACTGCGTCTTGGCTATGCACACGGGGAGCGAGCCGAAGCCGTCCTCCTCGAGCTTTGCTATCTGCTTCTCGGCTGCGGGAGCGACGGAAATGCCGTCCCCTCCGTAAACGCGCCGGACTATCCCGGTTATCTTGTCCTTTATCGGCAGGTCGAGCCCGTACGAGAATCTGAAATCGCCGCGCTCCTCTTCGCAGAGCCGCTCGACCTCGCGCGCGAGATCGAGACCGCCCTCGCCGCCTTTTGCCCACACGTCGGAGAGAATCGCCTTTACGCCGAGCTTTCCGCATTCCTCTATGACGAGGCCTATCTCGGCGTCGGTGTCGGCGGGGAAGCGGTTGACGGCCACGACGCAGGGGAGGCCGTAGACATTTTTGATGTTCGAGACGTGCCGCAGAAGGTTGGGCAGCCCGAGCCGGAGGGCGCCGAGGTCCTCGTTCCCGAGCTCTTTTTTGCTCAGCCCGCCGTGCATCTTGAGTGCGCGGACCGTGGCGACGACGACTACGGCGTCGGGCGTGAGGCCGGCCGCGCGGCATTTGATGTCGAGGAATTTCTCGGCTCCGAGATCGGCTCCGAAGCCCGCCTCGGTCACGGCGTAGTCGCCGAGCGAAAGGGCGGTCTTCGTCGCTATGACGGAGTTGCAGCCGTGCGCGATGTTTGCAAAGGGTCCGCCGTGGACTATCGCCGGGGTGCCCTCGAGGGTCTGGACGAGATTCGGCTTGAGGGCGTCCTTGAGGAGCGCCGTCATGGCGCCTACGGCGCGGAGATCCGCGGCCGTCACCGGCTTGTCGTCGTAGGTGTAGCCGACGATGATCCTGCCGAGGCGCTCCTTGAGATCGGATATCGAGGAGGACAGGCAGAAGACCGCCATTATCTCCGACGCGACGGTGATGTCAAAGCCGTCCTCGCGCGGGACGCCGTTTGCGCGCCCGCCGAGACCGTCGACTATCGACCTCAGCTGTCTGTCGTTCATATCGACGCATCTGCGCCAGGTAATCTTTTTCGGGTCGATGCCCAGGCGGTTGCCCTGCTGGATATGATTGTCGAGCATGGCGGCGAGCAGGTTGTTCGCCGCGCCTATCGCGTGAAAGTCGCCGGTGAAATGGAGATTGATGTCCTCCATCGGAACGACCTGGGCGTATCCGCCGCCGGCGGCGCCTCCCTTGAGCCCGAAGACCGGCCCGAGCGAGGGCTCTCTCAGGGCGACGACGACCTTCCTTCCGAGGCGGGAGAGCCCGTCCGAGAGGCCTATCGTCGTTGTGGTCTTGCCTTCGCCGGCCGGGGTCGGCGTCATGGCGGTGACGAGGATCAGTTTCCCGTTTCTGCCGCCGTATTTCGCTCCGCAGTCGAGCGGGAGTTTCGCTTTATATCTGCCGTAGGGTTCGATGTCGTCGGCGGGTATGCCGAGCTTGGCCGCTATCTCCCCTATCGGGCGCATTTTACAGTTCTGGGCGATCTCAATGTCGGTCATGGCGTCCGTACCTCAGTCGTTATAGATCGGATATTTTGCGCAGAGAGCGGCGACCTCTTCCGAGACGCGCTTTGCGCTGCCTTCGTAATCGTCGATTATATCCGAGATGAAGCCGGCGATTTCGTCCATTTCCTTTACGCCGAAGCCCCTAGTCGTGACGGCGGGCGTCCCTATACGGAGGCCGCTCGTGACGGTCGGCTTTGCCGGGTCGCGGGGGATGGTGTTCTTGTTGGCCGTGATATGTACCGAGTCGAGACGGGTCTCGAGCTCCTTGCCGCTTATGCCCTTGCTGAGGAGCTTGAGCGTCATGAGGTGGTTGTCCGTACCGCCCGAAACGATGTCGATACCGCGGTTTTTCAGCCCGCCGCAGGGCGCGGCGGCGTTTTTGACTATGTTCGCCGCGTAGACCCTGAAACCGTCGGTGAGCGCCTCGCCGAGCGCGACGGCCTTGGCGGCTATTACGTGCATGAGCGGGCCGCCCTGGGTGCCCGGGAATATCGCCTTGTCGATGGCCTTGCCGAGTTCCTCGCGGCAGAGGATCAGGCCCCCGCGCGGGCCGCGGAGAGTTTTGTGCGTGGTCGTCGTCACGACGTCGGCGTAGGGAACCGGCGAGGGATGGACCCCGCCGGCGACGAGGCCGGCGATATGCGCCATGTCGACCATGAGATAAGCCCCGACCTCGTTCGCTATATCGCGGCAGCGGGCGAAGTCGATGAAGCGCGAATAGTTGCTCGCCCCGGCGATTATCATCCTGGGGCGGCATTCCTTCGCGATTTTCAGCATAGCGTCGTAATCTATGGTCTCGGTCTCCTCGTCGACTCCGTAGGGAACGACGTTGAAGTATTTTCCCGAGATATTGACCGGCGAGCCGTGGGAGAGATGTCCGCCCTGGCTGAGGTCCATGCCCATGACGGTGTCCCCCGGCTGAAGCAGAGCGAAGAACACGGCGAGATTGGCGTTTGCGCCGCAGTGCGGCTGGACGTTCGCGTGCTCGGCGCCGAAGAGCTTTTTCGCCCTCTCGCGGGCGATATCCTCGACGATATCGACGCATTCGCACCCGCCGTAATATCTGTGCGCCGGGTATCCCTCGGCGTACTTGTTCGTCAGCACGCTTCCCATCGCGAGCAGGACGGCGCGGGATACGATGTTTTCGCTCGCTATGAGCTCGATGTTCCCCTGCTGTCTTTTAAGTTCAAGACCGCAGGCCGAGGCGACCTCGGCGTCGTATTTTCCGAGTTCTTCCAAAAGATCCATTTGTCCTCCTTAATAAATCCGGGCGCACCGGGGCATAAAAACCCTGACGTGCGCCCAGACGGTCGGCATTTTATTCGTCCGTTCCCTTGCGGTGCTCCGCAATTCCGTCAGTAGCGGACGATCTCACGTTTCTATTTTACCACAAAACCGCGGCGCGGTCAAGTACGGCGAAGATGTAAATTAAGTCACTTCGTCCTCGACTATGCCCGATTAGCTTTTATAATTGCTTCACTACTCAAAATTTGGAAATGTTTACTCTAAAGAAAAATAATCTTTGTTAAAGATATTTTTTTTAAAAAAGCACACTTGACATATCGGCATGAATGCGGTATAACAAATAAAAAAGAAACTAAAGGAGATATCCACAAATGAGAATGTTTGTAAAGTGTATTGCATTCTTGATTTCAATGATCCTTGCTATGAGTTTTGCGTCT
>JAGABQ010000029.1:0-4984 GCA_017614495.1 Clostridia bacterium | reverse complement strand
GCGGAGAGGAAGCGGCGCTCTTCGCGGGGGAGCTTTACCGCATGTACTGCATGTACGCGGCCATCCGCGGGTTTTCCGTCGGAAAGATCGGGTCTACTGACACCGAGCTCGGCGGATACAGAGAGATTTCCTTTACCGTCGAGGGCGAAGGCGCCTATTCCGCGTTCAGATTCGAGAGCGGTGTGCACCGTGTTCAGCGCGTTCCCGACACCGAGTCGCAGGGAAGGATACATACGTCAACCGTCACCGTCGCCGTTCTTCCGGAGGCGGAGGAGATAGACGTAAAAATCGACCCTTCCGATCTCAAAATAGATACGATAAAAAGTTCGGGCGCCGGCGGACAGCACATAAATAAAACAGAATCCGCGGTCAGGATCACGCACATGCCGTCCGGTCTTGTCGTGGAGTGTCGCGACGAACGTTCGCAGCTTAAAAACAAGGACAAGGCGATGCGCGTTCTGCGCTCGCGGCTTTACGATATCAAAAAACGTCAGTCGGAAGGGGAGATCGCCGACGCGAGGCGTTCCCAGGTCGGCAGCGGAGACAGATCCGAGAAAATCAGGACTTACAATTTTCCGCAGAGCCGGGTTACGGACCACAGGATCGGATATACGACGCACGACCTCGAGGGTGTCCTGAACGGACGGCTGAACGGAATAACCGAAGCGCTCGCCGCCGCGGAAAACGCGGCGAAAATGAGCGGAAACAATGATGAAAACGCTTAAAATCGTATATAATTGCAGGGACGATCTCCTACCGGCCGCCGACATTCTGCGCTCGGGAGGGCTTGTGGCGTTTCCGACGGAAACGGTTTACGGCCTCGGAGGAGACGCCCTTGACTCGACGGCGGCCGGGAGGATATACGCGGCAAAGGGAAGACCCTCGGACAATCCGCTGATAGTGCACCTCGCTTCGCCCGTCGACGCCGAAAAATACTGCCGCACCGGGGAGATGTTTTACAGGATAGCCGAGAGGTTCATGCCCGGCCCGATAACGGTCATAATGCCGAAAAAGGACGTCATTCCCGATTCGGTCACGGGAGGGCTCGGAACGGTCGGCATAAGAGTCCCGTCTCACAGAGCCGCTCACGATCTCATTGATCTGTTCGGCGGCCCGGTAGCCGCGCCTTCGGCAAACATTTCGGGGAGACCGAGCCCGACGAGTTTCTCTCACGTAGTGAACGATCTCGACGGAAAGATAGACTGTATAATCGACGGGGGAGAATGTCTCCACGGAGTGGAGTCCACCATAGTTATGGCAGACGGGACAGGAAGAGGGCTCAAACTGCTTCGCCCGGGCGCCGTGACGCTCGAGATGCTCCGCTCGGTGTGCGACAGCATAGAAATCGACCCGGCCGTGATATCAAAATATGACGGCGTTCCGCTCGCGCCGGGTATGAAATACCGTCACTACGCGCCGTCCGAGCCTCTGACCGTCGTCGATTCCGACAGAGAGTCATTTATCGCGTTCGTCAACGACAGGCCGGACTGCGGCGTTATCTGCTTTGATGAGGATATTTCTCTCGTCCGCTCGGCATGCAAGGTCTCAATGGGCGGGAGCGACGATCCGGAAGAGCAGGCAAGGCGTGTTTTTTTCTGCCTCAGGTATTTCGACTCGCCGGAGGTCAGAGACAGTATAAGCGGCATTTACGCGAGGATGCCCGATGAACAGGGAGTCGGATTCGCCGTGTTCAACCGCCTTATCAAGGCGGCCGGCTTCAACGTGCTAAAATTATAATCACACTTTTAGGATAACGGACAGGAAATGGCAAGAAAGAAACAAACGGATCAGGTTACGATCGATTTTTCGGAAGCGCCGATCGAGGATCAGCCGATAAACGAAACAGTCGAGAAAAACTTCATGCCTTACGCGATGAGCGTCATCGTGTCGAGAGCTATCCCGGGCATCGACGGATTCAAGCCCTCGCACCGCAAGCTCCTCTACACGATGTATCTTATGGGCCTTCTGAAGGACAGAAGGACGAAGTCCGCAAACGTTGTCGGCGAGACAATGAAGCTCAATCCGCACGGCGACGCGGCGATATACGACACGCTCGCGCGTCTGACAAGGGCTCAGGAATCTCTCCTGCACCCGCTGATCGATTCCAAGGGCGCGTTCGGAAAGCATTACAGCGCGTCGATGGTTTGCGCGGCTCCGCGATATACCGAATGCAAACTCGATAAGTTCTGCGAGGAGATATTCCGGGGTATAGACAAAAACGCCGTTGACATGACCGAAAACTACGACGGCACAATGCTCGAGCCGACGATGCTTCCTACCGCGTTCCCGAACATCCTGGTATCGCCGAACCTCGGAGTCGCCGTCGGTATGGCGTGCAATATATGCTCGTTCAACCTCGGCGAGATCTGCGACGGAACCATAAAGCTTCTTAAAAATCCGGACACCGATCCGGAACGGCTCATGGATATAATAACCGCTCCGGATTTTCCGACCGGCGGCGCGATTATTTTCGACAGGGAAAAATACCGCCAGATTTTCGAGACGGGGCGCGGCCCCGTGAAGGTCAGGGCGAGATACAATTTTGACAAATCTCAGAATTGCATCGACGTTTTCGAGATCCCTTATTCGACAAACATCGAGGCGATCATGGACAAGATCACCGCGCTCACGAAAGAAGGGAAGATCAAGGAGATTTCCGATATTCGCGACGAAATCGACCTTCGCGGGTTCAGGATGACGATCGACCTGCGGCGCGGAGCAGATCCCGACCGGCTTATGGCCCGCCTTTTCAAGCTCACAACACTCGAAGACACGTTCGACTGCAATTTCAACCTTCTTATCGACGGCGCTCCGAGGCAGATGGGCGTCCGCGAGATACTGCTCGAATGGATAAGATTCAGGCGTGAGGCGGTCAGGCGCGAACTGACCTTTGAGCTCGACAGAAAGAAAGAAAAGCTCAATCTCCTCACCGGTCTCGGGATAATCCTTCTCGACATCGACAAGGCTATAAAGATCATCCGCGAAACAAAGCTCGAAAAGGACGTTGTCCCGAACCTCATGGCGGGCTTCGGCCTCAACAAGGAGCAGGCGGAATACGTCGCGGATATAAAACTCCGGAACATAAACCGCGAATATATCGTAAACAGGGTCAAGGAACTCGAATCTCTGAGAGGCGAAATCGAAGACCTTAAAAAGACCGTGTCGTCCGACGTCAGGCTCGGCAACGTGATAGCCGCTCAGCTAACCGAAATAAAGAAGAAATACGGCCAGCCGAGAAAATCCGTCATAGTTCAGGAAAGCGACGCGCCCGTTTTCGACGAGAACGAGGTCGTTGACGATTACAAGGTCAAGCTGATATTTACCGCAGAGGGATACTTCAAGAAAATCACGACGCAGTCTTACCGCGGAAATGACGAGCAGAAACTCAAGGAAGGCGACTACGTAACGGATCTTATAGACGCGTCGAACTCCGCCGAGTTGATGTTCTTTACCGACAAAGGGCAGATATACAACGCAAAAGTTGACGATTTTGATACCGTCAAGGCTTCGCAGCTCGGAGACTACGTCCCGTCGAAACTGAAGTTTGACGTTGATGGCGAGCGCGCCATCGCTATGCTCTGTTTCAGCGGCAGACCGGACCCGAAGTGGAAGGCGTGTATTTTCTTTGAAAACGGCAAGGCGGTCAGGATACCGATGTCCGCTTATGAGACAAAGTCCAGCCGCAGAAGACTGGCCGGCGCGTTTTCGACCATCAGCCGTCCCGTCGGCGTTGTGATAGAGCAGGGCAAACCCGTCGACGTCTTTGTCTCGGGAGATACTACCGCGATGTACGTATCAACCTCGCTTGTCACCGAAAAGACCACAAGGACAGCGCAGGGCTCGTCACTCATGAACTTCAAAAAGGGCGGATCGGTAATTCTTGTGTCAAAGAATCCCGAGTCGCTCGGAATCGACGTGAAGAGATACCGCAAAAACAAAATTCCGTCAACGGGTATCACGCTTACGGAACAGGATAAAAAGGCCCTCCCGACCTCGAATGACGTTTAAGGCCTAAGGAAGGAACGAACATGAAAAGAATTTTCAGAACGCTTTTATCGCTGACGATGCTTTCGGCCGTCCTCCTGATCTGCGTCGCCGCTGACGATCTTTATTCGTCAAAGGATGACCCGCTGATCTCGCTCAGTTATGCAAACGACGTGCTCGGCCCGGAGATAATGACCGAGGTCCTCAAAAAGATTGACGCGGATTACGTCAAAAAAAGCGATCTTGAACCGACGAACCCGTCTGGATACTCTCTTCTGACGATGCGTCAGGGACAGGCTCTCATGGCAAAAGGCATCTGTGAGGTTATCCTCACGGAGGGAGAAGCGACGGCCGTCGTCACTTCGGCGACAAACATTGAAAACGGTGCGGGTCTCATCGATACGACGACGGGCTCGGTCGTCACAAACGGAGAGCAGCTGTCTGCGAATCACGCCGTAGTTATTCCCAAGCCGGACGGCAGAGGTCTGAGAGCCGCTTCTCAGATACAGATTCTCGTAAGGGGTGAGTACAATATCACAGGTTAAAAACAACAAAGGAAAAGGCGCGCCCGTGAAGGACAAAAAGAAACTTTTTGTCAGGATTGTGGTCTGGGTGCTGATCGCCGCCATGCTTGGCGGTACGTTCTATTATTTCATATACTTTCTCCTTGTCGGCAGATATCAGCGTGACGGGCTTTTATTCGGCGAGGTGATCCCCGAGCGTTCGGAACAGAACGCCGCGCCGGACGATACTCTCATACGGATAGCGATAGAATACGGCTCCGGAGTGTCCCCGGCGATAAAGGTCGCGGCAACCGGCGGATTTGTCGTGGGTACAGAGACGACGGACAGCGTTTTTACCGAACTTTTTCAAACCGAAACTCCCGTCCTCCACGCCGCGTACCGGACGGGGCTGTCAAAAAACTCCTCAACGGGGAACTATCAGCCCTGCGTTGACGGTCAGCCCGAAATAGGTCCGTATCACGTCAGACTGAACGTTG
>JAGABQ010000028.1:0-5318 GCA_017614495.1 Clostridia bacterium | reverse complement strand
GTCAGCACATATGCTTTTTTCCCCGATAATCGTTCAAACACAAATTTGTTCTCGGCTTTAGGGATATCACTTACAAGCGTCGCGTCCGTTTCGGTTGAATCGTCTGCCGGAGGCTCTGTCATGATATTGGTTTCAGGCGCGTTATCACCGTTTTCTTCATGATAAATGAGCGTCACAGCTGATTTATCTACCCAAATCGAGGGTCTGACTCCATTCACAGATCTGCCGCTTCTGGACAACGAGAAACATCCGCTGCGTGCTGCGATGCAAATAAAAGGTCCGGGGTCACCAGCTGCGGCAGACGATACGTCGTCCTCTCCTTTGCGGAGCCACCACCATGCCTGCCGGTCAAAGTCAAGCACGTCATTATAATAATATTCCAGGCCGGTCGCGGCAGCGTATTCTGTCCCGATGCCTTCTCCGTTAAGCATCGCTCCTATCTGCCGGAGAATGTATGACTCTTCCATGTTCAGAAGGAAAATCCTGTCGTTTGTCTCGGTGTCTTCCTGAATCGCCGGACAGATATGGTTCTGCTCATCCTGACTGAATATCCGGTAGAAGAAATCGTTTATCAGCCAGTCTCTGAGAATACATTTATCCCAGTCGACAAAACTGTTTGACTCATCATATCTGTGTCCGGTCAGAACGTATTTTGAAATGAGCCAGTATTTGTCATCTTTTTCTTCAATGATATACCACTCGATCGGTTCATCTCCGTTTTCCAAATCATTATCCTGTTCGTAACTGCCGAACAATGCCGTAACCGATCCTGGCTCAAATGGGAGCCAGCGGGCAATAAAGCGTTTATCTTCTGACCAAATCCATCTGGTGACCCCGTTCACATATTTTTCCGGCAGATACCAGCCCAGAAAGTAATATCCGTCACGATGTGCCTCCGGCAAAATCAGATCGCTGCCGTAATCAAACGACACCTCGCTATCCCCGACATAGCCGCCGTTTGCATCTAAAACGGCTTTAAAGGTCAGCGGTGACCAGTGAGCAACCAGCGTTATTTCTTCCATCAGTATGTCGGACTCAAAATCCCATTCCTGATCATCAATATACCAGCCTTCAAAAGAATAACCTTCCCTCGACGGGTCAGCCGGGCGATTGACCGGTTCGTTTATTGGTGAATCAATTGTTGTGTCTCTTATTTCTTCGCAATTGTAATTAAAACAAACAATCACGGATTTTTTTGTCATGTTCCTGCCGGCGTTAGCTATCCCCTGCCCGGCGATTATCGCTCCGAGCGCGATCACGAGCACAGCAAAGCACGTCGCGAGATAGCCAAACATCCGCGGCTCGGCACGATCCTTCTTTTTTCCCGTCGCGTTTTCCGGCAGAAAATCCTTCGCGTCGCGAATTTTGAATGAATTAAATCTTTTTCTTATTTTCCTGAGTGCTTTCATGGCTTTCTCCCTTCCCGTAATATCCGCGCAGTTTTTCGAGCGCCCTTGCGTACTTCATCCGGACTGCGTCCCCGCTCTGCCCGACGATCCCGCCAATCTCATTAAACTTAAGCCGCTCGACCGCTCTGAGGACAACTATCTGCCGCTCCGACGAGTTCAGCAGGGCAAGCAGGCGCGAGACCTCGTCGGAGTTTTCGACGGCCGAAAAATCGTCTCGCACGCCGACGCTTTCGCTGAGTTCATCATAGTCCGAGAGGCGTCTTCTCTTGAGCCGGTTCATCGCAACGTTTCTACCGATAGCGAGGACCCACGATCGGGCGCTCCCGCGTTTTTCGTCGTATGTGTTCGCGCAATCCATGATTTTTAAAAACGTCTCCTGCATGACCTCGTCCGCCTCGCCTTCCCTGCCCAGGATGGAATAGGCGAGCGAATATACCTGCCTGCCCGTTTTTTCGTAAAGGACCGACAGCGCGGTCATATCGCCGGAGGCTATTTTTTTCACAGCCGCGTTGCACGCGGCGCCGTCAAATAGTTTCATACAAATGTTTCCCGCTGCCTCCCTCATATATAATACAAAAAAAGGAGCCGAAACCGAACAATATTTTTTTAGAAAATCGCAAAAAGCACGAAATCAGTCATGTATTGCGTCGCGATTTGCGATCCAAGCGAATTACAATTTATATAGCTTCGTCATGTTGTGAAAATCTGCGCGCTATGGTATAATGTAAGTGATAAAAATGTACGCCGACCGCGGAGGTCTCATGTCGCTGAGTGAAATAGTCATTAAAGGCGCGAGAGTCAACAATCTCAAAAATATAGACGTCACGATACCGCGTGACAAGCTTGTGGTGTTCACGGGCCTTTCCGGCTCGGGAAAGTCTTCGCTCGCCTTCGACACGATATACGCGGAGGGGCACCGGCGCTTCGTCGAGTCGCTCTCGTCCTACGCGCGCATGTTCCTCGGGCAGATAGACAAGCCGGACGTCGACCTCATCGAGGGGCTCTCTCCCGCCGTCTCGATAGACCAGAAAACGACGTCGAAAAACCCGCGCTCGACCGTCGGGACGGTGACCGAGATATACGATTATCTCCGTCTCATGTACAGCCGCATAGGCGTCCCTCACTGCCCCGTTTGCGGGAAAGAGATAAAGCAGCAGACGATAGATCAGATCGCCGACGACATAATGAGCCTGCCGGAGGGCACGCGCTTCATGCTCTCCGCGCCGGTCGTCAGGGCGAAAAAGGGCATGCACGAAAAGGTCCTCGCCGACGCCCGCAAAAACGGCTTCACCCGCGCGCGCATCGACGGCGAGACCGTCACCCTCGACTCCCCCGGCGCGGGCGAAAAGCTCGACAAAAACAAAAAGCACGATATCGAGATAATCGTCGACCGCCTCGTCATGAAGGAGGGGATACGGGGCCGCGTGACCGACTCCGCCGAGACCGCCCTCAAAATGGCCGACGGGAATCTCAGAATGATAATCCTGCCGGACGGCGCCGAGAGATCGTATTCCCAGAACTACGCCTGCGAGGAGCACGGCTTCGGCGTGAGCGAGCTCACCCCGCGCATGTTCTCGTTCAACAATCCCCTCGGCGCCTGCGAAAAATGCGCCGGGATAGGGTCTCTCAAAACCCTTTCGGTCGATCTCGTGATCCCCGACCGCTCGCTTTCCATCGCCGGCGGCGCGATAAACGTCAACGGCTTCAAATCCATAGAGGACAGCACCTGGACGGCGCCGCTCTACGCCGCCGTCGGAAAGAAATACGGTTTTACCCTCGACACGCCGATAAAGGATTATTCTCCCGAGGCGCTGAACGTCCTGCTCTACGGCGCGGGGGACGAGACCTTCGAGGTCGACAGGATGTTCGACAAGCGCCGCACCCACGGCTTCGTGCGCTTCGACGGCGTCCTCACGCTCATCGAGCAGCGCTCCGAGGGCGGAACGTTCTATTCGAATCAGGATTATTACGATCAGTTTTTCGAGTTCGTCGACTGCCCGAGATGCAAAGGCAGACGTCTCAGGGACGAGATCCTCGCCGTGACGGTCGGGGGGCTCAACATCGACGAGGTCTGCCGCCTGCCGATAAACGGCGCGCTCGATTTCATAAAGAACCTCTCGCTCTCGCCGACGGACCGCAAGATCGCCGGCGAGATAATAAAGGAGCTGATTTCCCGGCTCGGATTCCTCGAAAACGTCGGGCTGAGCTACCTCACGCTCGGCCGCGCGGCCGGCACCCTCTCGGGGGGCGAGGCGCAGAGGATACGGCTCGCCACGCAGATAGGCAGCTCGCTCATGGGCGTGCTTTACATCCTCGACGAGCCGAGCATAGGCCTCCATCAGCGCGACAACGGCAAGCTGATCGCCGCGCTCAAGAGTCTCCGCGACCTCGGCAACAGCGTCATCGTCGTCGAGCACGACGAGGAGACGATGCTCGAATCGGATTATATCGTCGATATCGGGCCCGGCGCCGGCGTGCGGGGCGGCGAGGTCGTCGCCTGCGGGACGCCCGACGAGATAATGAGATGCGAAAGCTCGATAACCGGCAGGTATCTCAGCGGCAGGGAGCTCATCCCCGTCCCCGAAAAGCGCCGAGCCGGCAGCGGATCGCGCGTTACGGTGCGCGGCGCGTCGTTCCACAATCTCAAAAACATCGACGTGAGCTTCCCTCTCGGGAAATTCATCTGCGTCACCGGGGTGTCCGGCTCGGGCAAATCCTCGCTCGTCGACGGCATCCTCTACCCCGTCCTCGCCAAAAAGCTCAACCGCGCGATAACCCGCGCCGGAGCGCACTCCGACGTGACGGGGATAGAAAACCTCGACAAGGTCATAGGCATCGACCAGAGCCCGATAGGCCGCACCCCGCGCTCCAACCCCGCGACCTATACCGGAGTTTTCAACGACATACGCTCGCTTTTCGCGTCGACGAACGACGCGAAGATACGCGGCTACGGGCCGGGACGCTTCTCGTTCAACGTCAAGGGCGGGCGGTGCGAGGCATGTCAGGGCGACGGCGTCAAGTGTATCGAGATGCACTTCCTGCCCGACGTCTACGTCACCTGCGACGTATGCAAGGGTCAGAGGTACAACCGCGACACCCTCGCCGTGAAATACAAGGGAAAATCCATAAACGACGTGCTCGAAATGACCGTCGAGGAGGGCGTGACGTTCTTCGAGAACGTGCCGAGGATATATTCAAAGCTCCGCACGCTCTACGACGTCGGCCTCGGATACATAAAGATCGGCCAGTCGTCGACGACGCTCTCGGGCGGCGAGGCGCAGCGCGTAAAGCTCGCGACAGAGCTTGCCAAGCGCAGCACGGGACGAACCTGCTACATCCTCGACGAGCCGACGACGGGGCTCCACACCGACGACGTCAGGCGGCTCGTCGAGATACTCCAGCGGCTCACCGACCAGGGCAACACCGTCATAGTCATAGAGCACAATCTCGAGCTCATAAAGACCTGCGACCATATAATCGACGTGGGCCCCGAGGGCGGCGAGAACGGCGGGACGGTCATCGCCGAGGGAACTCCCGAGGAGATCGCCGTGACGCCCGGCTCGTTCACCGGAATATATCTGAAAAAAGCGCTCGCGCGCATCAATGTCAAGGAGAAATGAAATGAAGCACTATCTTCTGCCGGAAGAGGGGACGTTCTACAAGGCGAATCTCCATTCGCATTCGGTTATTTCCGACGGCGCCGACACCCCGGAGCATCTCAAGGAAGAATACAAAAAAATGGGGTACAGCGTCTACGCCTATACCGATCACGACGTGTTCATCCCCCACAACGACCTGACGGACGGCTCGTTCCTCGCGCTCAACGGCTACGAGGTCGAGATAAACGACGTCAACATCGACTACGACTGCTTCGAGCGCGTCCGCTGCTGTCACCTCTGCTTCATAGCC
>JAGABQ010000027.1:0-3287 GCA_017614495.1 Clostridia bacterium | reverse complement strand
TTTTCGGCGGTATGTTCCGCGGACTCGGCGTGGCGTTCAAACTCATCGACGCCGCCGACACGCTGTCGGTCCAGGTACATCCGTCTAAGACCGAGATGTGGTACGTTCTCGACTGCGAACCTGGAGCAAAGCTGATCTCCGGGCTTTCGAACGGGTATGACAGAGAAGAATTTGTTAAAAAATCTATGGACGGGACGGTCACCGACCTGCTCAGGTTCGTCCCGGTAAAAAAAGGCGACGTTTTCTTTATCCCGCGCGGGCTCGTTCATGCGATCGGCGGCGGGATAACTCTTGCCGAGATACAGCAGAACTCGAACGTGACGTACAGAGTGTACGATTTCGGCAGAGTCGGGCGTGACGGTAAGCCGAGGGAACTTCATCTCGAGGCGGCGATCGGGACCATAAAGGATATTTCGCCGTCCGAAGCCGATGCGGCGAGATTTTCGCTCGATCGCGGCCCCGTCGAAGAGAGTGAGAAGCTCATCGCCGACTGTGAGTATTTCAGAGTGAGGGATATGACCGTTCTCGCCCGCGGGACTGCACGGCTCGGAGCCGACGGCAGTTTCCTGTCGATTATCTGTGTCGACGGCGAGGGCAGAATATCGGGAAGAAAGATCAGAAAAGGCGATTCCTTCATTCTTCCCGACGGATGCCGCGCGTCCGTCTCGGCGGAGCGCGACCTGCGTCTCATCCTGACCGATCAATAAAAAGCAGGCAGCCGTGCGGCTGCCTGTTTTTTTAATGTTCAGTAAATCAGCTCGGAATTATTCCTGAGGCGACAATTGCGTCGTATGCGTTCTTTATGAACACGGAAATCTGTTCCTGGAAAATCAACGCGAATATTCCGGATACAAGAAGAAGAACGACGGCGATTATGAGCCATACGAGCTTGGCCTGCCAGAAATGACGGACATTTTTGTTTTTGGGAGCAAAAGAGAGCACAAGCGTCATAATGAAATTGATGACGGGGATGCAGAGAAGAATGTCAAAGAGAATGAATATGCCGAGCGAAAGGGGCTTGGTTGCCTTTGCCTTGGCTTTTTCGTCTTCGACGACCTCTGCCGGCGCTTCGTTGGCTATTACCGGAGGGGGTATGATCGGCTGACTCTGAGAAGCGGGCTGTGCCGGCTTGACGGCGGGCTCGATTTTCTCCTCGGCTTTGACGGCGGCTTCCTTGACCTCCTCTGCCTTTTCGACGACGGTCTCATTGATCTCGGCGGCTGCCTCCGTCGCTGCCTCTTTCACTTCTTCGGCCGCCTTGGAAGCGAAGTTTGCGCCGCAGTTTGAACAGAACAGGGCGTCGTCTTCAAGCCGGTTTCCGCAATTTGAACAGAATTTCATCGGTTTGTTTCCTTTCAGTTTTTCGCTTGCCGCCTGACGCGGCGAAGCCCGGCGCTCTTACGCCGATTCTGATAATATTTTACCATTTACGGGGTGTTTTGTCAACCTTTTTTGTCGGCGTTGCGATATTTTTGCCGTGCCGGGCAAAATTTCACTCCGTAAAGCCGGCGCTACCTTGAAAACAGACGGATTTGTTGGTATAATAATATGTAAGAGGGAAAGACTATGGAAAGAAAATCAAAAATAAATTACTATCTCGATATTGCCGAGGCGGTGTCAAAAAGAAGCACCTGCCTTAGAAAGCATTTCGGAGCGATAATCGTCAAGGACGACAGCATCGTGTCCACAGGCTACAACGGGGCTCCGCGCGGCAGAAAAAACTGCTGCGATCTCAATTACTGTCTTCGAGACGAACTGAAAATACCCCGCGGCGAGCGTTACGAGCTCTGCCGCTCCATCCATGCCGAGGCTAACGCGATCATCGCGGCGTCGAGAGACGAGATGATCGGCTCGACCATGTATATGGCATGTATCGACGGCAAGACCGGGGAGCTTGTTCCCGGGACGTCGAGCTGCGCGATGTGCAAGCGCACGGTGATAAACGCGGGCATCTCTACTCTTATCGTCAGAGATACGCCGGAGGAATACAGGATCATCAACGTTTCGGACTGGATAGAGGATGATGACAGTCTCGTCGGACGGCTCGGTTATTGATTTTTTCGAGCCGGAGACCGGATTTTCCGACGGCGAGATCACCGCGCTTTGCGAAGAATGCGGTGTTGAGGACGTGCTGAACGGCTGCCGCGACGGCTATGGCAGGATCGTCGCCGTCGCCAGAAACGACGGCAGGATCTCGGGATACGCCTGTGCGCTTTACGTCGGCGATTCCGCCGATATCGGCTCGATTTGCGTTGCTGAGCCCTTCAGAAGGCGTCACATCGCGGACGTCATGCTCGGCGGTATAATCGAACTGCTTCTTAAGAAAAAAATCGTAAAGGTCTGGCTCGAGGTGCGCGAGAGCAACGCCGCCGCGCGGGCCCTTTATTCGGCTCACGGATTTCGCGAGGCCGGAACCGTCAGAAGTTATTACCGCGCCCCGACGGAGAACGCCGTCCGAATGGCGCTTGATCTCGGTGAAAATGAAGATACTCTCGTTTGAAAGCTCGTGCGACGAAACGTCGGCGTCCGTCACTCTGCACGAGAAGGGAAAGAATACAATACTGTCAAATATCGTCGCGTCCCAGATAGACATACACGCGGCGTACGGGGGCGTCGTCCCCGAGATCGCGAGCAGGGCGCATACGGAGGCGATCTCCGGCGTGGCGAGAGAAGCGCTGTCCGCCTCGGGATGTCAGCTCGAGGGCATTGACGCGATAGCCGTGACGGCGGGCCCCGGGCTCGTAGGAGCTCTGCTCGTCGGCGTGAGCTTTGCAAAGGGACTGGCCGCGTCATGCGGCAGGCCGCTGATACCGGTAAACCATATCAGGGGGCACGTCGCCGCGAATTATTATCTCCCCGATCCGCCGGAGCCGCCGTTTCTCGCGCTCGTCGTTTCGGGAGGGCACACCTCGCTGATAAGGGTCAGGTCGTATACTGATTTTGAAACGGTCGGCCGTACGCGCGACGACGCGGCGGGGGAGTGCTTTGACAAAACTGCGAGGGTCATGGGTATGCCGTATCCCGGCGGGGCGATGCTCGACCGCGCGGCATCGCTCGGGGATCCCAAGGCGTTTGATTTCCCGTCCGCCGCGATACCCGGTGACAATCTGGATTTTTCTTTCAGCGGGATCAAGACGAACGTCATAAATCTGATCCATAAATACGGGCAGAGCGGCGCGCCCGTGCCCGTGAACGACATAGCGGCTTCCCTTACGCGCGCGGTCGTGAGTTCGTTTGTAAAAAAGCTCGCTCTGGCGTACGAAAAAGGCTTGGTCGGGAACGGTATT
>JAGABQ010000026.1:0-14126 GCA_017614495.1 Clostridia bacterium | reverse complement strand
GAAAAGCGAACATCGAATTCACGTGAGTCATGGGCCATCCGACCGGCGCTTTCTGAGACGGGAAAACTCCTCCCGGCGCCGGATATTTGCCGATACAGTCAACGAGCGTAAACCCGCTGTCGCCGCCGAGCACACCGTCGCATCGCTCTCCGTCGTAGAAACGGAGATAATTCGGCTGCATCATGGAATATGAAAGCGCGCCTTTCGAGCCGTATATCTCAAAAGAGAGATCGTCGTTTGTTCCGAAAGCGGCTCGATTCGCCTCGAAAAACGCGACTCCGCCGCCCGATAAGCCGGCAGTGATGAAAAAAGCGTCGTCGATGCCGTTGTCTGCGTCCCTGTACCACGCCCTTCCGCTGAGATCGGTCAGGTCCTCTCCGCAGACATACCGGCAGAGATCTATGACATGAGATCCAAGGTCGGGAAGCGCTCCCCCGCCGCAAAGCAGCGGATCGCTTTTCCATCCGCGCGGCGCCGCGGCCGCGGCGCTGGCGTGGAGGTATCTGAAAGAACAGGAGATTATTCTCCCTATCCTGCCGCCGGAAACTATCTCCCTGGCTCTCATGGAGCCGGGAAGAAAACGGTAGTTGAACGCAACTCCGCAGGGTATATTTTTCTCCTCGGAAAGTTTTCTGAGCTCGTCGGCCTCGTGGAACGTGAGCGTAAGCGGTTTTTCACAGTACACGGGTTTCCCGAGCTCGAGCGCCGACTTTGCCTCGGAATAATGAAGCGCGTTCGGCGTGCAGATATCGACAGCCTCGACGTCAGCCCGCGAAATAAGCGAGACGTCGGACGCCTCGGGGTCGCAGGACATCGCGCGCGAGGCGCGCAGAGTGCTTTCGGGCGTTGATGATACGACGGCGGAATATTCGGAAAAGACGCGCGGATCGGCGTCCGGGAAGAAAATCGGCAGATTTCTGACAGCGTAATAATGCGCCCTGCCGATATGTCCGTATCCGATCATTCCAAGCTTCATAACGTCTTTCCTTTCCGTCCGGTTATCTCCCGCAGACTATCCTCTTTTCATTATACCACGAAACGGAAGAAATAGCAACCTCCGGGGAGAAAAAACAGAGACCGCGCGAGCCTGAGCGATACTACACCCCAAGTAAAAGCGCTGTGATTTACCGAATCCGGATTTTGCGCAACCGCCGGTTGACAAAAAAATAAAACGGTTTTCAAAGTGCCGTTGGTTGAAAAATCGCGTTTTCCGGTGTATGATATCCGGGAACATCAAAACTTATTTCCGAAAAGAGGACGTTCAAACATGACTCTCGGCAGAAAAATCACGAATCTTCGCTCGCTTTCAGGCATTTCCCAGGAAAGTCTGGCGGAAAAACTTTCGGTATCGAGGCAGTCCGTCTCGAAGTGGGAAACCGGCCAGTCGCTCCCGAAAATGGAAACTCTTGTTTCCATATGCAAAATATTCGGGATCTCAATAGATGAGTTCCTCAGGGAGGACGTAATGCTTCCCGCGTCCGGCGATAAGACGGCGGGAGGGGAAAAACACAGATACTTCGGGACCGACGGCTTTCGCGGAGAGGTAAGCGCGGTTCTGAATTCAGACCACGCGTATAAGGTCGGGCGTTTTCTCGGATGGTATTACGCTTCCCCGCTGTCCGGATGCCGCAAGCTGAGCTACAAGCCCCGTATAGTCATCGGAAAGGACACGAGACGCTCGAGCTATACGCTTGAGTACGCTCTGGCCGCGGGTCTAACGGCGTCCGGCGCGGACGCGTACATGCTGCACGTTACGACGACGCCGAGCGTTTCCTTCGTCACGAGACACGACGAGTTTGACTGCGGAATTATGATAACAGCGTCTCACAACCCGTTTTTTGACAACGGCATAAAGATCATCAACAGATACGGCGAAAAGATAGACGACGGGACTATCTCGCTCCTCGAGTCGTATATCGACGGTGATCTGTCGCGGCTCGGCATCCTTTCCGAGGATCTGCCCATGGCCTCGAGAGACGATATCGGATGTATAATCGATTACGTCGCCGGGAGAAACAGATACGTCGGTTATCTCATTTCTCTGGCGTCGCATTCATACCGTGATCTGAGGATTGGCCTCGACTGTGCAAACGGATCGTCGTGGATGATTGCGCGGGCTGTTTTCGACGCGCTCGGCGCTCAGACATTCATAATCGGCGCCTCCCCCGACGGGACGAATATAAACAGGGATTGCGGCTCAACCCATATCGAAAGTCTCCGTATGCTTGTTAAAGACAAGAAACTCGACGTCGGCTTCGCTTTTGACGGTGATGCGGACCGCTGTATCGCAGTTGATGAAAACGGCGACGCGGTCGACGGAGACAAGATCCTCTATATTCTCGCCTGCCGTCTGCGCGACCGCGGAATGCTCGAAAAAGACACCGTGGCGACGACCGTCATGTCAAACTCCGCGCTCGACCGGGCGCTCGAAAAAATCGGAATCAGGACAGTCCGTACCGACGTCGGCGACCGATTCGTGTACGAGCGCATGCTTAAAGACGGTCTGCGTCTCGGCGGCGAGCAGTCCGGACACATAATAATGAAAAAGCACGCCACGACGGGCGACGGCATACTGACAGCGATAATGATCGCTGAGGAGATGAAGGACAGAAAGAGTTCCCTTTCCGCGCTCGCGCAGCCCGTCACGCCGTATCCGCAGCTGACGAAAAGCATCAAGGTCACAAACCGACAGGCGGCGATGAACGACGCGGCCGTACTGAAAGCCGCCTCCGAAGTTAACGAAAAAATAAACGGACTCGGGAGAATCCTTCTGCGTGAAAGCGGCACGGAGCCCGTCGTCAGGATAATGGTCGAGTGTCCCGATCCGGCAAAATGCGAGGAGTACGTCAATTCGGTCGCCTCAGTGATAAGAAAACGGGGATACTGCTTTGACTGACAAAAAACCGTCGGTCAGAACAGCCGACCTTTTTGACTGCGACGTGCCCTATATCTCGGGATTGTTCGACAAAACCTATCCCTGGGAGATCCTGCCCGGTATACGCAGACACGTTGAGGAACTTATCGCGGCGGGAATTGAAGGTTTTGTCGAGATAAGACCCGGCGTGCTCGTCGGGCGCGGCGTAAAAATCGCGGAGACCGCCGTCATCGAACCGCCCGCCGTTATCGGATCAGATTCCGAGATCCGTCCCGGAGCGTATATCCGAGGTAGCGTTATTACGGGGCCGCGGTGCGTGATAGGCAACTCGACCGAACTTAAAAACTGCGTTCTCCTGCGGCGCGTTCAGGTGCCGCACTACAATTACGTCGGCGACTCTATACTCGGAAACGGCTCCCATCTCGGCGCCGGCGCGATATGCTCAAACCTGAAATCCGACGGAAAGAACGTCATCGTACGCTGCTGCGGCGAAAAATACGAAACCGGGCTGAGAAAGGTCGGAAGTTTTATAGGGGACGGAGCGGATATCGGATGCGGCTGCGTGCTGAATCCCGGGACAGTCGTGGGAAAGAGGACGTCGGTGTATCCTCTCACTCCGCTTCGCGGTGTCTATTCCCGCGACTGCATCGTCAAAACGCAGACGGAAATATGTCAGAGAGTCTGAAAAAACACATACGCAAAAACGCCCGGAAAGGGCGTTTTTGCGTATGCGCGAATGCTTTAAAAATCAGTAATGTCTTCCGCCGCCGGAGTAATGTCCTCCGCCGGACGAATGGCCTCCGCTGTAGGAACTGTGTCCTCCTCCGCCGCCCGACGAACCGGTATCCCTCGGCTTGGCAACGCGGCTCACGGTCCTGTAAAGGAACGCGTCCTGTCTGTTTGTTATCGAAAGGCTGCCGGCCCTCAGATATCTCGCCGCGTATCTCTGCGGCACGAGCTTCATGCCTTTCATGAGCGAGCTGTTGCGGATAGCTGCGAAGATAAGTCCGACGACGAGCGAAATGATCACTATCGCGACGATGGTCCCGCCCTGCATCGGCATCCTGCCGTTGTGCTTTAACGCATATTCCGCGTTGCTGACGTATTTTGTCAGAGCGGAAGCAAGATCATCGTCATAGCCGCTCCAGTCATCGTAGAACCTGTCGTCGATCTCCGAATCCTCAACGACATCGCCCGCCCCGAAACCCACGGTGCGGAATTTCGTGATATATCCGTCTCTGACAAGCGAGAGGATTATCCCGTCCTTGTATCCGCCGTTGAAATAATAGAAATCGCTTCCGTAATCTTTCACGCTGAGCGTGTGAGACCCGTTGTCCGTGAATACGTAGATATCCTTCCCCGTTTTTTCGCAGACGCTCTTTATGGTCTGATCGAGCCTCGCCGCCTCGGACGAAGAAAGCATGCCGGCATTGTCGTAAACGTGCTGCTTTGAGGAATTAAGAGTCTGCGCGTAGGTTCTGCCGCTTCTGTTAAGCGACGAAAGCACGGTGTTTTCGGGATACCAGTCCGGGAGGTCGTACATGTCGGAAAGGAGACTTTCGACATACCTGACGTGGGTAAGATAAGCGTTCAGATAGTCCCCGCTCCGGAAATAAGGCTCAACGAGATCGTCGACGTAGTTGATCCTGTCCTCTGTAAATATGCTCTCGTTGTCCCCTATCGAGATCGTCGTCCAGCCGCGGTAGAGACTTCCGTCGTCTTCGGTTACGATGAAGTGGAAAAGCACCGTCGCGGAATAATTGCTACCTATCCCGTAGCCGTTGAAATACAGAAAATCCGCGGCGTACTTGTTTTCTTTGTGATAATCGCGCGTTTCGTTCGTAAGATCTTCGTGGAGATCGTCGTCGGTAAAGAGGACGTAGCTGAAATTGTATTTCTCGCACATATCCCCGATTTCTTTCGACAGGAGCGCCTCTTCGTCGTCGGTCAGAAGATCGGCGTCGTCGACGACGCGCGGGGGATTTTCCGCCGTGAAATTCGGGAACGGCCTCTCGGTCTTCCACCAGTACGGCGCGTCGGCAAACACCGGCGCGGCGAGGGACACTAGCATCACGGCGATGAAAATCACCGAAATAAGCGTTTTGGCGTTTCTTTTCATCTCAGCCACCCCAGCAGGAAATAAAGGATCGTCCCGACAACGGCCGCTGCCGACGCCATGTGCAAGAGGAAATATCCGGTTTTCTTCTTTTTGTCAACGGGAAGCTCGCCGACTATCTTGCCGGTCTGTCCGTTCACCGCGAAACGGTATCTCTTTCCGCCGTAATAAACGTTTACGAGATATACGGGGAGGAGAACGTATTTGACCGACGCGTCGGTGACGCGCAGATCGCTCGAGCTCATATACATCGTCGTATAGAGACTGCTGCTGTTTGCGACGGCGCAGAGCTCTGTCTCGGCGCTCCTCTTCATCCTCGCCTCGGCGCGCGGGAGACTCGCGTCGGGATCATCGTCGAATCTGTCGGCGAGGAAGCCCGAGAGGTATCCCGAGCGGAAGTCGACGAGACCGCTGTAATCGTACGGCTCGATGCTGTCCATCAGGTCGTCGTCCATTTTCTTGGAGCCGTCGACCGGCACTTTGTCAAATCCCATCGAGCCGTCGAGTCTGACGGCGAAATATCTCGTTTCGGTATAATCGTAATTGACGTCAGAATAGTGGCTGACCTGCGTCGCCTTCATCATGACGCTCCCCTCTATGCCGGCGTCGAAGAGCCAGAAAGGAACGTAAACGCCCTGGACCTTGCTCAGTTTGTTGGTATCGAGGAAGTCCTTCGGGAGCAGCTTTTTACCCTTGAAATAATTTCTTACCACGTCCTCGAGGCCTTTTTTATCTACCCTGAAAGGAATGACGGCGTTGGGTCTCAGTCCCCCCGTGAGGCGGTCGGTTATGATTATCTCGTTGTCGCAGTACGGGCAGTGGGTCGCCGAGGTCGTGGCTTCGGTCTCGATCTCCGCTCCGCACGATCTGCACACGTAGGTGACGGTGTTGTCGAGTTTGCCGTCGCCGCCGTTCAGTTCATCCTTGAACGTTGACCAGTTGAAGCCTTCCTGTCCCTCCCCGACGCTTCCGAGAAGTTCGACCGAGTCGACGGAGAAGGTGTTTCCGCACGAACCGCAGCTCAGATTGCCGTCCGTCGTGAAGATAAGAGGGCTGCCGCAAGCCGGACATTTATATGAACGGTTTTCCGACGAATACGTCGGTTCCCGTTCGGTACCGCCGTCATCGCTCATGAGGTTGGCGCCGCAGAACGCGCAGAAAAAAGACGTCGCATCCGTGTCTTTTTTGAGCGAAGCGCCGCAGTGCGGACACATCAAATCAATCAATCCCATTCGGTTTTACCTGCCTTGTTTTTCCCGCCGCACCGGCGGACTCGCGTTTGTATTATTTTATCACATAACCCGCGAAATATCAACATCGAAATACCACAGGAGCGCCCCGGTGCGGCATTTTTTACTCGTTCTTTAAAAAAATCATCCTTCGGTAAAAAAACTGTTGCATTTTTTCCGCGGTCGTGGTATAATATAGCGTCATTGAACATGGAGATTGAGAGCAGCACCTGAAAAGCTGCTCTTGATTTTATGAAACGGAGGACACCATGGCGGGAAACATAGCCGAAAAGGTCGCCGATGCGATCAGATCGACGGTAGAATTGCTCGACTGCCGCATATGGGACGCGGAGTACGTCCGGGAAGGTTCGCGCAATATTCTGCGCATAACAATCGACCGTGACGACGGCATCGATATCGACAGATGCGAGGCGGTCCACAGAGCGATCGATCCGGTGATAGACGAGCTCGACCCTATCGACGAGCCGTATTACCTTGAGGTCTCGTCTCCCGGTATTGAGCGCGAACTGCGTACCGACGAGCACTTCGCATACGCCAAAGGGCAGAAAATCGACGTAAAGCTTTTTACCGCGATCGACGGGAAAAAGCACCTGACCGGCGTGCTGAACGGAGTTGAAGACGGAGAGGGCGGCAAAGAACTTCTCCTCGACGGGAGGCGCATACCCATGAAACTCGTTTCAAAGTGCAACGTTCATTTCGACTTTGAAGATTTATAACGCAAAAAACATTTACCGAGGATTTCATCATGAACAGTGAATTTTTTGACGCCATTGCGATGCTCGAGGCGCAGAGAGGGATACCGAGAGACTATATGTACGCAAAAGTCGAGGCGGCTCTGCAGTCTGCCTGCAAACGCGACCGCGGCAGCGACGCGCTTTTCAGAGTGTCGATAAACCCCGAAAAGCAGGAAGTCAAGGTGTTCCGTCAGTATAACATAGTTGACGAGGTCACCCTTCCCCAGTCGGAGCTCACCCCCGCCGAGGCAAAGGAAAAGGGGCTGAAATATTTTGATCCTGACGACCCGAAAAAGCGTCATGCGAAAACTCCCGCGGTCGGCGACATTTTTGAGGAAGAAATAATTATCAAAAACCTCCGCCGTCTCGCCGCTACAAACGCCAAAATGGTTATCGTTCAGGGCATACGCGAGGCGGAGCGTTCGAACATAATCAAAGAGTACGAAAAAAAGACCGAGGAGATTATCACGGCGACGGTCGAGCGCGTTGACGAAGAAACCGGAAACGTGACGGTAAATACCGGGACGAGCATCGCCCGTATGCTTAAATCCGATCTGAACCCGAACGACGTGCTCCGTGCCGGCGACAGGATAAAGGTTTGCGTGACCGAGCTGCGCCGCGGCGCGACGTCCGGCCCTATCGTCACGCTTTCGCGCTCACATCCCGATTTCGTGCGCAGACTGTTCGAACTTGAGATCCCCGAGATCGCCGACGGCACCGTTGAGATAAAAGGAATAGCCCGCGAGGCCGGCTCGAGGACAAAGGTGGCCGTGGTTTCAAACGACCAGATGGTCGATCCCATCGGCTCGTGCATCGGTCCGAGATCTTCGCGTATAAACGCGATCCTTTCCGAGCTTTCGGGTGAAAAAGTCGACCTCATCAGATACAGCGATGACGTCACCGAGTTCGTGTCCGCGGCGCTCGCGCCCGCGACCGTCAGGGACGTTTACGTGATTGACGAGCTTCCGGAAGGTCAGAAAGAAGGCTGGCGCTATACTACGAGGGCAATCGTCGACAGCGATCAGCTGTCGCTTGCGATCGGCGCGCTCGGACAGAACGCGCGTCTTGCCGCCAAGCTGACCGGATGCAAAATCGATATAAAAACCAACGAGGGCGTGTATTGAGCGTGAACAACGTTAAAGTCAGAAAAATCCCTTTGAGGAGATGCGCGGGATGCGGGGAATCCTTCCCCAAAAGAGAACTTATCCGCATCGTGAGGACGCCCGAGGGCGTCGTGACCGCCGACGAGACCGGCAAAATGAACGGCCGCGGCGTTTACGTGTGCAGGAATTCCGTGTGCTTCTCCAAAATCAGGAAACAGAAGAAACTCGATAAAAGTCTTGAAACAAACGTACCGGAAGAGGTTTACGAACAGATAGGCACGATCATTTCGGCGGAGGCCGGGAAAGCGCTCTGAATTGAGATCCGACAAGAAAGAAATCATCAACAACAATATCTCGGACGAAGAAAAAGCGAGAATAATCGCGGAACACAAAAAAAACGGCGGCGCGCTTTCGCTGATAGGGATCGCCGCCAAGGCGGGAAAGCTCGTCGGCGGAGTCGACCGGATATGCGACGAGGTCAGACGGCACGGGATACCGGGGAGCGACGCGTCGCGCAACGGCTCGGCGATAGTTCTCATATCGTCCGACGCGTCCGTGAACACCGAGAAAAGGTTGAAAAACGCCTGCCGCTATTACGGCATACGCGCCCTGAACACGGGATTTTCAACCGAAACGCTCGGAGCAAAAACCGGGCTCGGGAGCGCGGCGGCGGTTGCTATATTCGACCCCGGTCTCGTAAAAGGCATTTCGGATTTTTTCGTCGGTCAGGATTGAAAGCGAGGTAACGACAGATATGATAGACAATCAGAAATACAAGGTTAATACGCTGGCAAAAGATCTGTCCATTAAGAGCAAGGATCTTATCGAGCTGTGCGAAAAGCTCGGCCTTGCCGGCAAAAAGACTTCGTCGGCCATTGAAAACGACGAATACAGTCTTATCATAAATCGCATCACGTTCGGTAACCAGCTGAACAATTTTGACGACTATCTGAACGGCATTGCCCGCATATTCAAGGAAGAGGAAAAACCGGAGGCAAAGCCGGTCGAACCCGTCACCGATCAGAAACAGGAAACCGCTCCCGCCCCCGAAGAAAAAGCTCCAGAAAAGAGCGAAATTCAAAAGCCCGCGGACAGCGCTGTCAAGGCCAAGGAAGAAGAGACGAAACCCGCGCGGACCGTCATTACCCCGGCTATGCCCAAATTCGAGGACAAAAAGATCGGGAACACACGCGAAAAGGCGGCCAACAGGTTCGAAAACAAACCGGATTTCAGTCAGCAGCAGAAGGGCGCCAAGAAACCGGTAAAACAGGAAAAGAAAAACGTTCAGCAGCCGGCGCAGCAACGGCCGGTGCATCTGCCTTCCGAGACGCGGACCGCGGTTTATACCGACACGAGCCGGATAGGAAAAACTAGGGTTGTAGATACCCACGCGGGGTCGGTAGATCTTTCCAAATATGACGAAAAGCTCGACAGATACGATACCGAAAGCTCGCGCGGAGGCATGGACAGCCGTCAGAAGCAGGGCAAGAAACAGGTACAGACTCGTCAGGCGGCAAAGGGTCCGCAGAACGCCAAGAATCAGCCCCAGAAAGGGCGTCTCTCGCCGAAAGATCTCGCCGCAGAGCGAAAGAAACAGGCGGAGCTTGAAAAGGCGAGAAAGCTTCAGCTCACGGTTTCCATCCCCGACGAGATAACGGTCGGCGAGCTCGCGACCCGTCTCAAGGCGACGGCGTCCGAGGTCGTCAAAAAGCTTATGCTCCTCGGTATCATGGCGAGCGTCAACCAGACTGTCGATTTCGACACCGCTTATCTCGTTGCCGACGAACTCGGCGCAAAGGTAGTTCACGAAGTATCCGTTTCTATCGAGGAAAAACTTTTCGAGGAGGAAGCGGATTCGGACGAAAATCTCGTCACCCGCGCCCCCGTCGTCGTCGTTATGGGTCACGTCGACCACGGAAAGACGTCGATCCTCGACTCTATAAGAAAAACCAACGTCACGGCCGGCGAGGCCGGAGGCATTACACAGGCGATCGGCGCCTACCGCGTAATTTACGACGGCAAGCCGATAACCTTCCTCGACACGCCGGGACACGAGGCGTTCACTGCCATGAGGGCGCGCGGCGCAATGGCGACAGACATTGCGATACTCGTCGTCGCGGCCGACGACGGTATAATGCCGCAGACCGTCGAGGCGATAAACCACGCAAAAGCCGCCAACCTCGATATCGTCGTGGCCATAAATAAAATGGACAAGCCCGGCGCAAATCCCGAGGGGATCAAGCAGGAGCTCACAAAATACGATCTCATTCCCGAGGAATGGGGCGGAGACGTCATCTGCGTTCCCTGCTCCGCTCTGACCGGAAAAGGCATCGACAAGCTGCTTGAAAACCTGCTTATCGTTGCGGAAGTAAAGGAACTCAAGGCCAATCCGAACAAGCGCGCCAAGGGTATCGTCATCGAGGCGAAGCTCGACAAGGGCCGCGGCCCCGTCGCCACCGTTCTCGTACAGAACGGAACTCTCCGTTCGGGAGACACGGTCATTGCCGGTACGGCTGTCGGACGCGTGAGAGCCATGCGTGACGACGCCGGAAGGACAGTCAGCGAGGCGGGTCCCTCGGTCCCCGTCGAAATCACCGGTCTCTCCGACGTTCCCACCTCCGGCGATGAGTTCAACGCCGTTGCCGACGAAAGAATGGCGCGCGAGCTCGCCGACAAGAGGCGTGAGAAGCAGCGCAACGAAATGCTGAACGCCGGCTCCAAGGTTTCGCTCGACGACCTCTTTGCCCAGATAAACGAGGGCGCAAAAGAGCTCAAAATCGTTGTCAAGGCCGACGTCGTGGGTTCGGCAGAGGCCGTCAAGCAGTCGCTTGAAAAGCTCTCGACCCCCGAGGTCAAGGTTAAAGTCATCCACAGCGCCGTCGGCGGTATCATAGAGGGCGACGTAATGCTCGCCTCGGCCTCCAACGCGATAATAGTCGGATTCAACGTCCGCCCGGACAGACAGGCGCTCGACGCCGCCGAAAGGCAGAAGGTAGATATCCGCACTTACAGGATCATATACGAGTGCATCGACGAGATCGAAGCGGCCATGAAGGGTATGCTTGCTCCCGTTTACAAAGAGCAGCTCCTCGGCCACGCGGACGTCAGGCAAACGATACACGTTCCCAGCGTCGGAACGATCGCCGGCTGTTACGTCACGGACGGCAAAATCTCCCGTAAGGGGCTCGTCCGCGTTCTCCGCGACTCGGTAGTCATTTTCGACGACAAGATCAGTTCTCTCCGCAGATTCAAGGACGACGTTAAAGAGGTCGCTTCGGGATACGAATGCGGCGTGGGACTTGAAAAGTTCAACGATATCAAAGAGGGCGACGTCCTTGAGATCTACGAAATGGTCGAACAGGAATCCTGACTCATATGAAAACCGACGGTTTTCTTCCCGTTGACCGCCTCGAGGCGTCGGCGCAAGGCATAGGGCAGCCGGATTTTGTCTATGTGACGGGGGACGCGTATGTCGATCACCCGAGCTTCGGCCCGGCGATCATATCGCGTGTTCTCGTTGACCGCGGATTCACGGTCGTGATGCTGCCTCAGCCGGATTTCAGGAGCGCCGAACCCTTCATGGAATACGGTAAACCGCGCCTCGGATTTCTCGTTTCCGGCGGAAACATCGATTCGATGGTTGCTCACTACACCGTATCCAAAAGAAAAAGAACGTACGACTACTATTCTCCCGGAGGCAGGACCGGGCTGAGACCCGACCGAGCCACGATCGTTTACTGCAACAGGATACGCGAAGCATACGGGGATATACCGATAATCATCGGAGGTCTCGAGGCTTCGCTGAGACGTTTTGCGCACTACGATTACTGGGAAGACAGGATCAGGCGCTCGATACTTATCGATTCGCGCGCGGATATCCTGTCGTACGGTATGGGCGAAAAGTCGGTTCTTGCGATCGCCGAACTCCTTAAAAAAGGCGTCCCGGTCAAAAAGATCCGCGACGTCCGCGGGACGTGCTACGTTTGCGGCAAGGAAGACAAAGTCGGATACGAGATCGCCGGCAGTTTTGATTTCAACGACATAAAAAACGACAGAAAAAAATACGCCGAAGCGTACAGAGTTCAGTACCTCAATCAGGATTCCGTGACGGGAAAAGCGATAACCGAGCTTTACGACTCGAAAATGCTCGTACAAAACCCTCCGATGCCTCCGCTTGAGCGCGACGAGCTCGACCGTGTATACGCCCTTCCCTTCATGCGGACGTATCACCCCGTTTATGAAAAATCCGGCGGTGTCCCGGGGATCGAGGAAGTCAGGTTTTCGATCGCCCACAACCGCGGATGCTTCGGCGGATGCAATTTCTGCGCCATAACATTTCATCAGGGACGCTCGGTGCGCTCGCGCAGCATTGAATCGTGCGTAAGAGAAGCCGAAATAATCGCGTCGTCCCCTGATTTCAAGGGATATATTCACGACGTCGGCGGCCCGACGGCGGATTTCCGCTTTCCGTCGTGCGAAAAACAGCTCACAAAAGGGGTATGTCTCGAAAGGCACTGCCTCGCGCCGGAGCCGTGCAAGGCGCTGACGATCGATCACAAAGAGTATGCCGAACTGCTCGACCGCGTCAGCCGCGTAAAGGGAGTAAAAAAAGTTTTCGTAAGATCCGGAATAAGGTACGATTACGTCCTCGCGGACAGCGACAGAACGTTCTTCAAAAAGCTCGTTTCGGATCACGTGAGCGGCCAGCTTAAGGTCGCTCCCGAGCACGTATGCGACGGCGTTCTCGCCGCTATGGGAAAGCCGCGGTTCGAAAAATACGAAAAGTTCAGAAAACTGTTTTTTGAGTATTCCGCCGAGGCGGGAAAAGAACAGTATATCGTCCCATATCTTATGTCATCCCATCCCGGGAGCACGCTCTCCGACGCGATTGAGCTGGCATTGTATCTCAAAAGAAACGGTATGCACCCGGAGCAGGTACAGGATTTTTATCCGACGCCCGGAACCGTTTCGACCGTCATGTACTATACCGGGATAGACCCGCTTACCGAAAAATCGGTTTACTGCGCCAACGACCGGGAAGAAAAAAGCATGCAGCGCGCCCTGCTCCAGTTCGGGAATCCGAAAAACGCCCCGCTCATCAGAAAGGCGCTCGCGATCTGTCACAGGGAAGATCTTATCGGCTACGGAAAGGAATGTCTCGTCGCGCCGGTAACGAATCGGTCTGTACAGAGCAACAACAAACAAAAAAACATTTCAAAGGCAAATAAAAACAAAGGAACGGGCGCAACGCCCCGCAAGAAAAAAAGGACAAAATGAAGTTCAGAGAATCGTTCAGAGGATACAACAAAGACGACGTCAATTCGTATATAGAGCAGATGAACATAAAGTTCTCCCGCCGTGAAGCGGAGCTCCTTGAATTGCTGAAGAACATTCCTCAACCGGAAACGGCGCCCGAAAGCACCGAAAACGGTTCCCTTTCAAGCGAAAACGAATCGCTCAGAGAGACCGTATCCCGTCTCGAGGCTGAGCTCCGCTCCGCGAAGGAAGACAATGATAAGCTCGCGTCCGAGCTCGAATCACTCAAAGCCGAAGCCGGCGACGCCGAAAGCGACGAAGTGACAAGCGAACGCCTCGGAAACATTCTGCTTATCGCAAACGAAAACGCGGAAAAGATAGTCCGCGAGGCAAAGGCGGAGGCGTCGCGCATTATTTCTGAGGCAAATCTCAAGGCCTCGTCCATCGAATACGAGGTCGCTGTGGAAAAGAAGCGCACCACCGAGGAATTCGGCAAGTGCATAACCGCCCTCTCGAAAGAATACCTCGCCGAGTGCACGGAAATCGTCGCCGAAACCTCCGTGCGTATCAACGAGTCCGCGGAGCGCCTCAAGGCGGAAGCGGAAAAGCTCTCCGCCGTCTGACGATGCCGTTTGAAAAGATATAAAAAGTCTCCCGGTTTTTTCGGGAGACTTTTTTGTGTTCCTGAAGGCCTCATTCGGCGAGTGCGCCGGGGGCGTACAACTCCGCGAGGCCGCCGTGAGAGGTCTCGCGGTATTTTTCGTTCATATCCCTGCCGGTGCGGTACATGGT
>JAGABQ010000025.1:0-6358 GCA_017614495.1 Clostridia bacterium | reverse complement strand
GGCGATATAGTCGTCTTTCTGATGAAGCTTTATGCACGGCAGAATGCCGCATTCTTTTGTTCTTGATATAACTTTTTCCTTGAGCGAAACGTCGTCTCTGTTCATTGTTATGCCTCTTTCAGATGTGATTTGTTATTAAAGTTTAACTTTAGCGATGAGCTTGGCGCAGAAAACGGGCGCGCCGTTTTCAATGCACGGCATGTGCGCGTCGTCCGGCATGGTTATCATGAAATCGCCGGCGTCGAGCGGAACGTTCACACCCCTGCCCTCGAGCCATATCATATCCTTCGCCTCGTCCTCGCGGACCTCGGTCAGCGTCCCCGTCGGAGCGTATCCGATCATTTCCGATCCCGACACGACGAAATGGATGTCAGCGTACTTTCTGTGCGCCTCAAAAGAGCATTCCGCCTCCGGCTTCGTCATATACGGACGGCATTTTACCATCACCCCGTCGCATACCGGGATGTCATCCCTTTCGTCGGCTTTCCCCGAATACTCCTCAAGGAAGCGGAGCGCCGCCTCGAAACCTTCTCCGAGAGCGTAGTAAAACTTCGCGTTCTTTATGTTGTCCTTTATCATCTTCTGACCCTCCCGGAGGCGTCGCCTCCCGCAAGACGTTTTATTTCCTCGGCGGTCGCGAGGTTGAAATCACCCATTATCGTCTGTTTGAGCGCGGAGGCGGCCGCCGCGTACTCTCCCGTTTCGCTCAGACTCATCCCGCTCAGAATGCCGTAGATCATCCCAGCTGCGAACGACGCTCCTCCGCCGCCCCTGTCGACGAGATGTATTTTGTAGCCGCGGGAATGATAGAACTCGTTGCCGTCGTAGAGAAGCACCGACCAGCCGTTGTCGGACGCCGAGTAGCTCTCTCTGAGGGTGGAGCCGATATATTTGAATCCGAAGGCGTCCTTAAGGCGTTTGAAAACGTCCTTATACGCCTCGATGTCGAGCTGACCCTTAGTTATATCCGTGTTTTCCGGGCGGAAGCCGAGGACCTTGTCTGCGTCCTCCTCGTTCCCTATGCACACGTCGACGTAACGCATGAGGGGTATCATGACCTCCTGCGCCCTTTCGCTCGTCCAGAGCTTGCTCCGGTAATTGAGATCGACGCTGACCGTCACGCCGTGTTTTTTCGCCTCTTTCATTGCGCGCTCGGTGAGGAGCGAGGCCTTGTCGCTTATCGCCGGGGTTATCCCCGCAATATGGAACCAGTCGGCGTCACCGAAGATGGCGTCCCAGTCGAACTCGTCTCCGTCCGCCTGAGAGATGGCCGAATATTTGCGGTCGTAGACCACGTTCGACGGCCTTACCGACGCGCCGTTTTCGTAATAGTTTATGCCCATGCGCTCGCCGCCCCTGACGATGCACGATGTGTCGACGCCCTGCTCGCGGAGCTTGCCTATCGCCGTGTCGGCTATAGGGTTAAGCGGGAGCTTCGTGACGTATCTGGTCTGCATCCCCATTTTTGACAGCGACACGGCGACGATGGATTCATCGCCTCCGTAAAACGCCTCGAACTCCGTCGCCTGCTCGAATCTCAGGTTGTTTTTCGGCATGAGCCGGATCATCATTTCGCCCATTGTTACGACTTTCATTTTTTGCCTCCTCAGGTTTTTCCGTAGCCGTTCAGGAAATAATCCCTGCTGCGCGCCACGGTCTCGTCGTTAAGAACGTTGATTTTTCTGCCGGTCTGAAGCAGATTCATATAGATTTTCGCGGATTTTTCAAGGACCTGACAGGATACGAAGGCCTCCTCCAGCGTTCGCCCGAGGACGATCGGCCCGTGGTTCCTTATGAGAAGCGCGTTGTCGTCGCCGAAAGACTCGCACACTACCCGGCCGAGCTCGGCGTGAGCGTCTGACGGGACGAACCTGTCCGACAGACGTATCGGCCCGCCGAAAAGCTGGCCTATCTCCTCCGAAAAGGCGGGGATTCCGCCCTCGATGGCGCAGCACGCCATGGCGTACGGCGAATGGGTGTGTATGATCGCGTTGATATCCTGTCTCCTGTTCATCATCCCGCGGTGTATCTCCCTTTCGCTCGTCGGAAGACGGGTGCCGGAAACGATCTTTCCGTCGGGAGAGATGACCGGAAGATCCTCCGGCTTCATCTCGGCATAGTCGAGCTTTGAGGGCGTTATGAGTATGTTCCCGTCGTCAAGACGGACGCTGATGTTTCCCCAGGTCCCGAAGACGTAGCCCTGTCCGCGGAGGGTGAGACACGTGTCGATGATTTTGCGGCGGAGCTGTTCGCTGTCTTTCATTCAGCACTTCCTTTCGTTTCACGCCTGCCCGCTGTAAACGGACAGGGAGTTGTTCATCATTATCATGTAAGCGGAGTTGTTTTCCTCCGTTTTCTTTATGTACGGATTTCCGTTCGGGCGGTTCGTTATGACGGCCGTGAGGCCGCACCCGCCCTTCAGGACGAAGGTCTCGCCGGTCGACCTGGCGCCTTCGCAGCAGAGGGCCTTCACCTCCGACCTCACGGCGGAGATCAGATTGAGCCCGCCGTAATAGAAGGTGTGGCTGACGGTCAGATCGCGGCAGTCCTCCGCCTCGACCTGAACGAGCCGCTTTGCGAGCACTCCTTCGAGCACCGCCTCGCCGAGGCGCTCGTTATCGCTGAACCAGTCGGCGCCGAGCACGCTTTTGTCCTTTTTGACGCCGGCAAGGTACGTCCCGTTCGTATGTATCCTGCTGACGAGCCCTCCCAAGCAGTTTTTCGCGTATATCCCGCAGTCGTAGAACGTCCCGGTGAGCCGGTCGGCAACGAAGCCGTCGGCCCCGTCGAAGACGACGGCCCTCGAGACCGCAACGAGGCAGGAATACGTGAAATAGCTGTTTTTCCCGGTACAGCGCAGGAACGGGGAACAGGACGCGACGGTCCTGCCGGTCATGTCGTTATATATCCCGTTATCGGGATAATAGACCGTGATTCCCGTAACACCCGAGTTTTCCCCGGTAAGCGTTACCGCCGCCCGGCCGTCCGCTTTCTGATTTTTTCCGTATTTCACAAGCAGGACGCTTCCCGAAAAATCGGCCGCCGCCCCCTGCGCGCCCGGATGGGCGCCCTGAATGCATATATTGTCCCCTCCGGTCACCGGATTTTCGAGCAGATAACGGCCCGCGGGGACGTAAACTATCCCTCCGCCCGCCTTCGCTGCGTCGTCGAGCGCGCTCTGAAGAGCGGCGGATACGTCCTTTTTGCCGTTACGGTCGGCCCCGTACGAAGTTATATTGAAGAGCTTTGCCGGCGTCTGCGGGACCGAGCGCGACGCCCCGAAGTTAAGATCCGCCAGCCGGTCGTCCGTCACGCTGTTTATCCGCCCGTAAATCTCTCCCGTCACGGAGACGTTCGCGGTGTTCACGACCGCCTGCGCGCCCTCGGCCGTCAGGTTGGTTATCGCCGTCCCGCTCGCCCTTATCTCTCCGCGAGCGATGCATATCCCGTACGCCGGGCTGAGGCCGTGCGCCTCTATCCCCGTGCGGCTGTCGAGTATTTTCAGATCATAAAAGCTTCCCGAGCACCCCGCGCGGGTCGGTTCGCGGTTGAATATCCCGGTGTCAAAGCCGTCGAGGGTCACGTTCTCGTACGTGTCCCGGTCAACGTCTCCGAGATATATCCCGACCGAGCCGTTCTCCTTCATCGCCGCGCGTATCGCGGCCTCGTCCGGGCCGCCGTTCTTAGCCCAGTACGCCGGGGAGAGCGCGACGTCCGTCATCACGCAGATATCGGCGTGCTGTTCCGCCTCTATGCCGACCTTGAGCGCCGTCCCCCTGACGTTGTCTATCGTGACCATGCCGACGGGCTTTTTGCCGCTCGAGATCCCGTTCCAGCTGTTTATGAAATTGCAGTCCCTGACGGTTATCGCGTTGCCCTCGCCGCACACGGTAAAACCGTACGGCGTTTTGAGATCCTGAGCGTCGTAAACGACTGTGATCCCCTGTATCGCCGCGTTCTCCGACAGAGTGACGGAATCCGTGAGTTTTTTCGCCCCTTTGAGTGAGAAAACCAGGACCGTGCCCTCGGAAACGTCCTGCGTATCCGGGTCGGCGTAGACCCCGCGGAGCGTGACCGAAGTGCCGACGGTTATCGGCTCGCCGATAAGATATCTGCCGGCCGGCAGAAAAACTATCCCGCCGCCGAGCGAGCGGACGTGGTCGAGAGCCCTCTGAAGGACTCCCGACATATCGAGCGAACCGCTCAGGTCGGCAAACCAGGGCGTCTCGGCGAGGTTGACCTCTGCGGCGAATGACGAAACGCCGTTCTTTTCGTTTACGCTGACCGCCGACGGGGATATGCCGTCGCAGCCGAGCGTCAGATTTTCGGGGATCATGACAGTTTTTTCACCTGCTCCTGTACCGCATATATGAGATGCGAAATATCTTGCTCCGCAGTAAAGCGCGTCGTCGTCCGAGCCGAGTATCAGGATCGTTTCTCCGCTGACCCCTATATGATACCATCTGCCCTTCTGCGCGCTTTTCAGTTTTTTCTGAAGCTCCGCGGAAACGCTGTTTTTTGCGTTGCCGACGAGGATCACCGTCGTGTTCCCGGCCGACACGCTCTTTTCGCCGCGCACGTCGGGGTTTCCCGAGAGCGGGGCGACGGCGTTCGCGACCTCGGCAGCTGCCGCGGAAACGGTCGCCGAGGCGGAATCGGGCTTTATCACGGTATATCCCGAAAAATCCGTAATTTCGGTATATCTCACGGGCTCTGTGTCCCCGGCGGTCTCGGTCGCTGACACCGCGTCCGAGCCGGTCGAGCCCGGTCCGTCGGGCCCGTCACGTCCGCAGCACGTCAGGAGAAAGACCACCGAAAGCAGCGCCGCGCCGAGCGCGGCTGCCGCGGATTTTCTTTTCATCAGGTCTCCTCCTCCGGCTCGCGGCAGTACTATGGAATGCGCATTCCAAACGTTAATGATTATAGCACTTCGCGGCGCGTTTGTCAATAATCCCGCCGCCCGGAGAGGTGCTTATCGAAACAAAAAATCACCGGAAAAACGCGCGGCGGAGCGCTGCCGCTCCGCCGCTTTTGGGTATAGTGTCGGGCCGGCCCGAGCTCCGGAAACCGTTTTATATATTGCCGCCGGGGCACGCACTACATGAACAGTCCGACGGTGAATATCTCGCCTGGACGGAGGGAAAACTCCGCCGCGTCGGCGCTGTGCGCAAGGCACGAAACATATTCCTCCCAGAGCGTCAGCCGGTCGATATGGGTAAACGGCGCAAAGGTTTTGAGGGCGGCCTTGACCTCGCCGCCCGAGACGTTGAAGCCCCTTATCACCGTCCCGCGCCCGTCCTCCGAGCCCTTGACGGCCGTAATTACGACGGAATTGGCGACGGACGGCGTGATCTCAAAGAATTTCATCTCCCTGCCGAGCACCCTGTCGGCGTTTTCAAGCGGCCTGTAGAAGAGATCCGGCAGGCCGGCTATCTGAACGAACGGACGGCCGCCCGTGAATCTGTTGCGGTCCGCGGGACGCGCGTAAGCGTAGAGCGGCGTGACGAATCTCTGCGCTTTCTGCGCAACTCCCGCCGTCACCGGGTCGCCCCGGAAGGGATATATCGCAAGTCCGAAAGCGTATCTGCCCTGCATCTGGCTGTCCGACGTGCGCCAGGTCTCCATCTGCCGGTCGCGGTTTTCCCAGTTGCCGGTGATCCTTCCGACGCATCGCAGGAGAGTGAGGGCGAGCGCCCCGTCCGAGGTGTGCTCGTATTCGTATACGCCGGAATTGAGGATAGCCACTCCGGCGTCGTTTTCGGTCACCCCGACGTAGCTTGTGTTCGGGTGCTGTCTGCCGCCGCAGCTTTCGTCACGGCGGTCCCTCACGACGCAGTCGAAGGGAGAGCCCGCAAAGCTGAGGTCCGTCCCCGTTCCGGTCGGGAAAATCACCCTGATACGGTGATCCTTTGCCGTGTTGTCGACTGTCAGTTCGCAGGTCAGGAAATCCTCGCCTTTTTTCAGCGACAGTCTGGTCTCGACGGAGAGCTTTTTCCTCTCTCCGGAGCGCGAGACGTCCATTCCCAAAGAGACGATACGCACGCTTTCAAGACCGTTTTCCGCCTCGGCGGATACGGTACAGACGCAGTTTTCGCTCGTGACGATGCCGGCGCCGTCGTTCTCCTCGTAAACGTACGAGTCGCCGCGGTCGTCGTTGTCCTCGAGCATGAGAAGCCCGGAAAGCGTCCTGCCCGTCCTTTTGTCAAGCAGATCGACCGTCCCGTTTTCTTTTATCCGCGCCCGCAGATACTCGTTTTCCATAACGCGGGGGTCGGCATGCCCGACGTCGGCGGGCGCCGCCTGCCCGCCCCTCGGCGTGAGAGAGAACACGCTGTAGGAAAATCCGGGAATCTCCGGG
>JAGABQ010000024.1:0-8852 GCA_017614495.1 Clostridia bacterium | reverse complement strand
GACATCGACGGTCTCAAAGCCCAGTACCGCCCGAGAGCCGAGCAGCAGGTCAAGACCCGCCTCGCCCTCGAGCAGATCGCAAAGAACGAGAACGTCACGGTGACCGACGAGGACGTCAAAAACGAGCTGAAGCGCATGGCTGATGCGTACGGAATGGACGTCGAGGAGGTCCGCTCTCAAGTATCGAAGGAAATGGTTTCCGACGACCTCAGGGTAGGTAAAGCCGCCGAACTGGTAAAGAATTCCGCAAAGATAACCGAAAAGCCCGAAGAAAAGCCGGAATAAAATGGAACTCAAAGGCAAAAAAATCAATTTTCTCGGCGACTCTATAACAGAGGGCGTCGGAACGTCTTCTCCCGAGCATATTTACCTGAACGTCCTGGCAAAAAGCGCAGGTCTCGCCGCCGCGAGAAATTACGGCATCGGGGGCACGCGCTTTGCCCGTCAGATAGTCCCGACGAGCGAGATTTTCGACAGAGATTTCTGCCGGAGAGTCGAAGAGATGGATCCCGACGCCGACGTCGTAGTCATATTCGGCGGCACAAACGACTTCGGGCACGGCGACGCGCCGATAGGAACGCCCGAGGATTCCACACCGGCGAGCTTCTGGGGCGCGTGCAACTATCTTTTCAAAAGGGTTATCGAAAGATATCCGGCGGCGGCGATCGTCGTCATGACTCCGCTTCACCGTCACGGCGAGAACTTTACCGACGGAGACGCTCATCAGAAAAAATATCACTACGGCAATCTCAAGACCTACGTTGACATAATAAAGGCGGTCGCCGAGAAATATTCCCTTCCCGTTCTTGACCTGTACGGCACGGCGGGGATACAGCCGTCCGTCAGGGCGCAGCAGGAGCTCTTCATGCCGGACGGGCTCCATCCGAACGACGCCGGAAACGCGAAGATAGCGGCCCGGCTCGAGAGTTTCCTGAAAAACCTCTAAAAGGAGAATACAATGCCATATATTCCATACGTCATCGAACAGAGCGGCAACGGAGAGCGCTCGTATGATATTTACTCAAGACTGCTCAACGACAGGATCATTTTCCTCTCGGATGAGGTAAACGATCTGACGGCGTCGCTCGTCGTGGCTCAGCTCCTGTATCTCGAATCGCAGGATCCGGAAAAGGACGTAAGTCTTTACATCAACAGTCCCGGCGGCTCCATTACGTCGGGAATGGCGATTTACGACACGATGAACTACATAAAGTGCGACGTATCGACGATATGCGTCGGTATGGCGGCGAGCATGGGCGCGTTCCTTCTCTCCGCGGGGACAAAGGGCAAGCGCATTGCCCTCCCGAACAGCGAGATCATGATCCATCAGCCCCTCGGCGGCATGCAGGGACAGGCGACGGACATCAAGATTCACGCCGACCGCATCATACGCATAAAAGAAAAACTCAACCGCATCCTCTCCGAAAACACGGGAAAACCGTATGAAACGATCTGCGCCGACACCGAGCGCGATAATTTCATGACAGCCGAAGAAGCGCTCTCGTACGGCCTTATCGACAAGGTCATGGACAGGAGATAACCGAAGGGACAATCTTGCGATGGCGGATAAAAAAGACAGGCGGGAAAGCATAGAAATGTGCGTTTTCTGCGGCAGATATTCGTCCGAACTGAACGTTTTCATCCCCTCGGGTATAGACGCCGGCGGGGTTTCGCTCGGAATATGCGACGAATGCGTCAGCACCTGCCGTAAATATCTCAAAATGAACGGCGTTCCCGACCCCGAAGACGTCGGTGAAGAAGAGGCCGAAGCCGCGGGAACCGAGCTCTCGCTCGAGACTCTGCCGAAGCCGGTCATGATGAAAAAGATGCTCGACGAATACGTCGTCGGTCAGGATGACGCGAAAAAAGCCCTCTGCGTCGCGGTCTACAACCACTACAAAAGACTGCTTCAGAAAAAAAGCGAAGAGGACGACGTCGAGATCCAGAAGAGCAATATTCTTCTCATAGGACCGACCGGAACCGGAAAGACCTTCCTTGCACAGACGCTCGCAAAAATGCTCGACGTTCCGTTCGCGATCGCCGACGCGACGACGCTGACGGAGGCCGGATACGTCGGCGAGGACGTCGAAAACATTCTTCTGAAGCTAGTTCAGGCGGCCGATTTCGACGTTAAAAGAGCAGAAAAAGGCATCATTTACATTGACGAGATCGACAAGATCGCGCGCAGGAGCGAAAACCGCTCCATCACCCGCGACGTTTCCGGCGAAGGGGTTCAGCAGGCATTGCTGAAGATCCTCGAGGGTACTATCTCAAACGTTCCGCCCCACGGCGGCAGAAAACACCCGGGACAGGAATTCATCCCCGTAAACACGGAAAACATCCTCTTTATCTGCGGCGGCTCATTTGAGGGGCTCGACAAGATCGTCGAAAAGAGGGTCAGCGGCAGAAGATTCATCGGCTTCGGCGGGGACGTTGAGGTCGGAAATGAAGACAATCCGCTGAGCAAGGTCACACCTCACGACATAATAAAATTCGGTATGATACCCGAGCTGACGGGACGGCTCCCCGTGATCGTCGGCCTTGAAAGTCTCGGAAGAGACGAGCTCATAAGAATCCTTACAAAGCCGAAGAACGCGATAATAAAACAGTACGTCCGGCTTTTCGAGATGGACGGGATAACGCTCAGATTCACAAAGGGCGCTCTCGAAGCGGTCGCCGACAAGGCGCTTGAGCTGAAAACCGGCGCGCGCGGCCTCCGGGCAATAGTTGAAGCGACTCTGAAGGACTATATGTTCTCGTCGCCTTCCGATCCCGGAATAAAGACGATAACCGTAAAAGCCGCCGACGTGAAATAGTCCGAGGTCAGATGAACACTCCAACGAAAGCAAGACGGGCAAAAAGCGGAGGACTGCGGCCTGATACCGTCGCGATGAAACGGGAAAAGCCTCTGGTCGATCTTCTTTTCACTCCGCTCTGGTTCCTGATATCGATTGCCTATTCCGAAATATTTTTTCATATTCTCGTTCTCCAGAACGGGTTTTTCTCCTATACGGTGCTCATGGCGATACCGTTTTCGATACTCGTCGGCACTTTCTGCGACCTGTTCAGGGAGGACATTGCAAGAAAACTGAGGTACGTATTCACCGGCCTCATTTTTTTGCTTTTTGCCACGCAGATAGTCTACAATCACATTTTCAGTTCTTTCATGTCCTGGAGCCTCATCGGCCTCGCCGGGAACGTCGTGCAGAACTTCCTCAAGTCTGCTCTTATAGGAATTTTCGAATCGATCCCGAAACTTCTCGTGCTCGCCGTTCCGCTCATTGCCCTTCCCTTCGCTCACAAGTTCATAAAGCCGTGGAACCGCTTTGCGTGGAAAAAGAGCGTGCTCTGGATCTGCGTTTTCGCGGTATGCCAGGTCGTGCTTCTTCTGATCCTGCCGATAGGCGGCAAAACGGCTCACACCGCGTACGACCTGTACTACAACAACTGGGATCTTGAGCTCGGCATGAACAAGCTCGGGGTGATTTCCTCGACGCTTATCGACGTTAAAAGGACGGTTTTCGGGAACGACAACCCGAACCAGCCCGTCGACAGACCCGTCGTTGTCACCATCCCGGTGGGAGACGAAACCAACCCCGCTGGTGGCGACACCGGTGACGACACCTCAGCAGGCGACCCCTCCGTCGTTGACCAAAACCCGTTCAACACGATAGAGGGAATCGACTTTGCCTCTCTCTCCGCCTCGGCGTCGAGCGAGGAGCTGAAATACCTTTTCGATTATCTCGGCGCCGTCCAGCCGACAAAAAAGAACAAGTACACCGGGATGTTCAAGGACTATAACCTCATAATGATCTGCGCCGAGGCCTTCGCGCCGACGGGAATAGTCGAATCCGTCACCCCGACGCTGTACAGACTTGCGAACTCCGGGTTCGTTTTCAGCAATTACTGGACGTGCTATCCGTCCGTCACCACAAACGGCGAATATTCGTTCCTGACCGGGCTTTTCCCGGACCTGGCGAAGCCAAAAATGGACGGAACGTTCCTCTATACGTACACTCAGCACAACACGATGAACACGACCATCGCGTCGTGGTTCAAGGCGCAGGGCGCGCAGGCGCTCGCGTATCATCCTCACACGGGAACGTATTACAGCAGAAATCTCACGCATACGAGTCTCGGATACGTATTCAAGGCAAAAGAAGATTATCCCGCGCTGACCGGATGGCCGGAGTCGGACCTTGTCCTTGCTCAGCAATGCTCGTCCGAATTCATCGGCAAAAACCAGCGCTTCCTCGTCTATATCATGACGGTCAGCGGACATCACAACTATCTGTTCGACGGCAACAACGACATAGCTCTGAAAAACAAATCGCTCGTCAGCGACCTGGATATGGAAGATAACGCAAAGGCGTACGTTGCCTGCAACGTTGAGCTCGACCGCATGCTCGAATATCTGATCAAAGAACTTGAAAAATCGGGCGAGCTCGACAAAACGGTGATCTGCCTCTCGACGGACCACTATCCCTACGGCCTGACAGACGACGAGTACGCTCACATGCTCGGCTATAAAAAGGCGTCGTCCATGAAATACGACCGCATGGAGAGATACGCGAGCACGCTGATCCTCTGGAACTCGGCGATGGGTACCGTAAAGGTCGACAAGCCGTGCTGCACGGTCGACGTCCTCCCGACGCTTCTCAATCTCTTCGGAATGGAATACGACTCAAGACTGTATTCCGGGCAAGATATTCTCTCCGACAGCTACGGCCTCGCTATGCTCTCCAACCAGAGTTTCATAACCGATAAGATCGCATACAACAGCAGATACAACAAGGTCTATTATATCGACAAGAGCTGGAAGATGCCCGACGGATATCTCGACGCCTATATCCAGATAGTGAGCAACCGATTCTCGGTCGCGTCGAGCGCCGTCAACAACGATTTTTACAAATACCTCCCTCAGGACGTGATAGCAGAGGCGCAGAAAAAATGATAAAAAGCACTTATGACGTCGTAATAATCGGGGCCGGACCCGGCGGGGCCTTCGCCGCGAAGCGCCTTCGCGATCACGGATTCGGCGGCTCCGTACTCCTCGTTGACGGGAGCTGCGGCCGCGCAAAGACCTGCGGAGGGCTTCTCTCCCCCGACGCGCAGAGACTGCTCGCTTCATACGGTTTGACGCTGCCGAACAGCGTTCTGTCCGATCCGCAGATTTTCGCTGTGGAGACCGTGGATCTGAAAAGCGGCTACAAACGTCTCTATCAGCGCTCATACCTGAACATGGACAGGCGAAGATTTGACGACTGGATGCTCTCTATGGTGCCGGATTCGGTCGATAAGGCCAGCGCGCGCTGCACGGATATTAAAAAATCCGGCAACGGTTATGAGATTTATCTCATATCGGAAGGCGAGCGGCAGACGGTACGCGCCTCGTGGGTCGTCGGGGCGGACGGCGGCGGATCGATCGTCAGGAGAAAGCTCTTCGCATCCGAAAAGCGGATCAGCAAATACGTATCGATACAGCAGCATTTCCCGGGCAGCGCCGGCGTTTTCCCGCCTTACGCATGCGTCTTTGACCCCGAGACGAGCGACAGCTGCTCGTGGCTTATTTCCAAGGACGGACGCACGATCTTCGGCGGCGCATTTCCTAAAAAGAACTGCCGCGCGCTATTTGAGAAACAGAAAAAACGCCTCTGCGGTTTCTACGGCGCCGAGCTCGGAGAACCCGTTCTTACCGAAGCGTGTCTGCTCTGCAGCCCGCGAAGGGCGGGCGACATACTGACCGGAAACGGCGGCGCCTACCTCATCGGCGAGGCGGCGGGATTTATCAGCCCGAGCTCCTTTGAAGGCATCAGCTGCGCGATATTCAGCGGAGACGCCCTCGCGCAGGCGTTTGCCCGCGGAGGAAACGACGATGAGACCCGCAGGGCATACGCGTCGCTCACCTCATCCCTCAAACACAAAATCACGCTCAAAACCGCCAAACGCGGGATACTCTTCTCGCCGTTCTGGCGCGGGATGATAATGAAAAGCGGGATAACCTCGGTCAGCCCGAAAGGCAGCGGCAAAACCTGATTCCCGACCGAAATCAGGTTCAGCGGTAACCGAAGCTCAATTCCGCACAACCGAAAAAATAAAAGGATGCTTTTGAGGCATCCTTTTTTACGTTATGGTTTTATTGTTGCTATATTCGGGAAATCTATCCAAGCGAAAATGAAAGTATATCGCCTTTCTTTATCAATCCGAAATCGCGATCCGTGTTATTGATAATCCGGAACACTTTACAAGTGAAACCGTCGTCATTTTCGTCGATCACGATGACGTGAATGAAAATGTTTTCATATACGTTTGAAATATCGGCCGGATTCAGAACAAAAATAAAATACGGAAAAAATCTACCGGTTACCAGGCAGAAATCTCTGCTTTCACAAGAAAAATCGATATGACCGGAACAAACATCGCCTTCCGTAATCAAATCGGAACGTTCTGAAAAATCAATATAAATACCGAAATCGTCAGTCAGGCACTCCGCCGTTGAATCACAGTCAGCCAGCTTTTCGCAAAGACGGGCCCAGTTGCTATTTTGTCTGTTTCTTTCGGCAACACCAGTCCAAAGCCAGACGTTCAGAACGATTATTGCCGCGATCAGTACAATGAGAATAACTAAGTGTTTTTTGCGCATCGGATAATGGTCAGGAAGCATCCCCGAAAGACGGATCTCCGTCATCCGAGTTTGTTGTAGTCTTCACATATCAGGTTTACCGCCTTGAACATCTTGTGAAGATAAATAAACGGCCCTATAACGACAGGCAGAAGAAGGATGCCGAAAAGCCAGAACTGAGACGGCGTGAGATTGTAGTTTATCCCTCTGCGCTCAAGCTCGTTCCCGATCTTCACCGCCATATTGTGGTTCCAGATAAGAAAACCTATCCCGAGGGTGAGCGGGCCGACGATGAAGAATATGAGGCAGAAATGCATTTCCTTTCTGCCGTGGACTCCGGCCGCCCTGTTAAGCGAGTTTGTAAGCTCGGTCATTGCAATAACGCCGTAAATCCCGAGCGTTATTATGCTGAGCAGAACGAACTTAATAAGACTCCTGTCGGTTTTAAGTTTTTTCTCCGGCGCAGTCTTGGCGTTAGGACGAAATCTGTCGTTGTCGTTTATCATGTGATCACCCTCTTTTCCAGATGAGTATAGCATATTCATGCCGGTTTGTCAATCGTTTGTTCGATTTCAGACATCATTTCGTATAATATGTCCGAAAACGAAGCAGCGCCCCGCAGAAAAGCGGGGCGCGATTCGTTTATTCAAAGCTATTTCTTCTTTTTAAGCACCGATATAACGGCGACAACGATTATCACAGCAATGAGCACGCCGGCGACTATGAGAATAATCGCTATGGGGTCGACGGACTTTTCCCCGCCGCCCTGCGGCTTTTCCGTCGTGACGTTCCCGGTGCCCGCCGGTTCGGTGCCGGCGCCCGCCGAAGTTTCGCTCTCCGAAGCGGCTCCGCCCGTCTGGGTAGCTTCTATTGAAAGGTCACGGATACGGAGTCTCGTGGCGTCCTCAGCGCCGAATCCGCGGTTGAGCAGAAGTATCACGAACACTTCCCTCGAATTGAGAGCCCTGACGGTCTCTGACAGGTCTATCGTCTCGGCGTCGGCGAGAACCTTGACCTCCGCCTGATCGGTCGAGGAGAGCAGCTTTGTACAGCTCTTTGCGGTAAAATCGTACGCTCCGTTTTCGTCGATCTCAAACGTGTCCGTCACCCAGATTCCTATCTGATAATAGCAGTTGTTGCCCTGCCTCAGATAATATCTCATATTCAGTTTGAGAGAATCTATCGTCTCCCCCCTGTCGGCGCAGAGCCGGTAGCAGACGTAGGGATTGTTGATCCCCGATCCCTCTGCCCTGACGCCGTAACGGACAGAATCCTTTCCTCCGTCGTAGGTCTTGTCGGGGTTAAGATCATAATCCGCCGTGAACATGCCGTTCACAGGCGTTATGCAGTTGCGCGAGCCGTCGTCGTTAATGACGACGTTGTGAGCGAAGAACGCCTTCATCATCTCGGGCTTTTCGGGAGTCGCCGGGTCCGCCGTGAGCGGAGCCGTCTGGAGCCCCGCGTCTATCGAAAGGATCGTTTTGCTGTAATCGATCGACGGGAGCTTAACCGGCTCGGCCGCCGGACCCGCCTCGCCCGGCGCGACGGTCTTGCCCTCGAAATCAAACGAATAGAATCTCACCCAGTCGACAAAGTCGCTGTTGTTTATGAAATATACAGAAACATAAACGGTCCCGAGCCCCTTCGCAGCTGACGAAAGATCCCATTTGTGATTCATTTTCCCGAGCATGCCGCTTTTAATCGGCTTGTCGTTTTCGTAATCAAAGACCCCGTCGCCGCTCACGTAAAGTCCGAAGAAGTTACCGGCGTACGCTCCGACGTCTTCGAGCAGGAAATCGTTGATACTCGCAAAGGACTTCAGCATAAGGGTCGAAAACGTCTCGCCCTCCGGCGCGTCGAGCTTATATACGATCCACGACGGCTTTTTGTTCTCCGCCGCCGCGAGAATGTTACCCTCAGCGTTGAATTCCGCGATCTTTACATTTTCGGCGGCGTACGCCCTGACGTCGTCGAGTTCAAGCGTCTCGCCCTCGCGGGTTGCGTCCATTACCGAAAAATCGACCGACAGCTTTACCGTGTTTTCGGCGTAAACCGGCACGATCATCGAAACGGCAAGGATAAGAACGAGAATGAACGCCGCAGCTTTGTTTTTCATATTTGTCTCCTTTCGGATAGTCTCTGTCATTCGGTGACGGTCAGGATACGCTGATATTCACCGTAATACTCGGGACAGTACGTTATGGTGATTTTCCTTCCCGGGCGGAACAGG
>JAGABQ010000023.1:0-4019 GCA_017614495.1 Clostridia bacterium | reverse complement strand
GATTCTCCTCAAGGAGAAGCCAAGAGTTCGTGCGGCTCTGTGCGTTTCAAGGGAAAGCCGAAAGTTCGTGCCGCTCAATAATTCCTCAGACAGTCGATCTCCTCGCGGGTGAGGCGGCGCCATTTGCCGGGAGGGAGGTCGCCGAGCTCGACGTCGCCGACGGCGACGCGGCGCAGACGCTTGATAAGCAGCCCCGCCTTTTCGCACATACGGCGTATCTGCCGGTTCCTGCCCTCGTAGAGCGTGACCGAGAGGATCGTCTGGCGCTCCTCCGCCGAGATAACCGTGACGTCCGCCGCCGAGGTCATATACCCGTCGATCTCTATCGGGCAGTTGAGGATGCCGAGCTGCTTTTCGCTCACCTCTCCCCTCACCCTGACGGTATAGCGCTTGGGTATGTGATGGGACGGGTGGGTGACTCTGTTGGCGAACTCGCCGTCGTTCGTGAGGATGAGAAGCCCCTCCGAGTCGGCGTCGAGCCGCCCGCAGGGAAACACCCTGCAGCCGACGTCGGAAACGAGTTCGGCGATGCATTTCCTGCCGAATTCGTCGCTCATGGTCGTCACGTAGCCGCGGGGCTTGTTGAGCATTATATAGGCGAAAGACTGCACCGTCGGATAGGTGACCGGACGCCCGAGATACGCGACCGAGTCGGAGGAAGGATCCACCCTCCTGCCGATCTCGACGGGCTCGCCGTTTACGGTTATCGAGCCGTCAAGTATCTTCTTCTCGGCGGCGCGCCGCGACATAATGCCGCAGTCGGCGATGAACTTCTGGAGCTTTATCGCCCCGTCGCCTCCCGCGTCGGGCCCTCCGGACGGCGCGGGACGCCTGCCCCGCCCTCCCGAAAGGATCTTTTCGCCGCTCATTCTCCGGCTTTCTCCGTGCTGAGATCCTCGGGATCGAGGTCGTCGGGCTCTTTCTTCCCGTCCTTAGAGAGCGTGTTTTTGAGCCGGCCGACGATCTCCGGAGACTTCTCGACGAGCGAGGCCAGCGCGTCGATCACGCCGACCGCCGGGTTGCTGAGCGCCGGGTCGCCGACGTTGAGCAGCTCCACGCGCCCGTCCTTCGTTATGACGAGGAAGCAGACCGGGGTGACGGATATGCCCGTTCCTCCGCCCCCGCCGAAGCAGGGCTTGGTCTGGGACGACGGGACGGTCTTGGTCTCGTCCTTGTTCTTCTGAGTGGATTTGGGGTGATAGTCGAGCCCGCCCGTCGCGAGGCCTATCGAGACCTTTGATACGGGTATGATGACCGTGCCGCCCGGCGCGTTGATCGGCTCCCCGATGACCGTGTCGGTCCCGGCGACCGTCGAGATCCCCTCGAGCGAGGTCCTGATCATCTCACTCATGCTGTTTTCCATTTTGCTGTTCCTCCCCGGCTTTCGCCGATTTATTGGCTTTCTGTTTCTTCTTTCTGCCGCCTATGCCGAGGGACGAGGCCGCCCCGGACGGCAGGTTCTTTATCGCCGTTATCGCGATGGCTACGGCCTGCCACACTCTCATGCCGACCGTCACGTCGATATCGGCCGAGGGTTTGTCCCCCGTGAAATCGACCGCCACGCCGTATCTGCCGTCACACTCCCCGCCGTAAACGATTTTTTTGTTTTCGTTGAGGATATCCGAGAGATACGCGAAGGTCTGCGCCGCCTCGCCGAAGGCGACGGCCGTCCTGTCGGGCTCGCTGCCCCTGATGATGACGGCGAGCGCGTCGATCTTTATATAAATATATTTGCCGAACTTTTTGAGGACGGGCGAGACGACGCTCTTTGCGATATCGAGCCACGTCCGGACCGTCTCCCGCCCGGTCTCCTCCGCCTCTTCGCCGGCCTTTTTCTTCTTTTCTTCTTTGGCGAGCTTTTTGCGGAGCGCTTTTTCTTCTTTCTTTATCTGTCTGAGTCTGCGGCGGCGGAATCTTTTGATCTCATAGTCCCGCAGTTTCACCGGTTTCTTCTTTTTCGGGACGAGGCGGATATTAAAGAACAGAATCTTAAGGGTGACCTCGGCGGCGCCGCATACCGCTGCCCTGACGCTCACCCTGACGAGCGCGGCGAGGACGAAAAAGAGCAGTATCCCGCCGACGATATATAACGCTGTCATTCCGTCCTCCCGATTTGCTTATATCTTTTCCGAATCCGTATCCGTATCCGCGTCCGCGGCCGCAGCCGCGGCGGGAACGTCTTCCCCGTTCACGGGGGTTTCAACAGTTCCCTGTTCTTCGAGGGTTATCTGCCCGTCGGAGGGGTTCTCCGCCGAGACGATCCCGGCGACGCGCTCGTTGACGGTGTCAACGACCTCGCTGACCGGCAGCTCCGAGACCGACCCGAAGCCGAAACAGCGGAGGAAGGTGTCCGTCGTGCCGTAGAGATTCGGCTTCCCCGGGACGTCGAGACGCCCTTTTACCTCGATGAGCTGTTTCTCGATGAGCGTCGTCACGGCGTACGAACAGTCGACGCCGCGTATCTGCTCGATGAGCGCCCTCGTCACCGGCTGGTTGTACGCTATGATAGCGAGCGTCTCCATCGACGAGTTGGAGAGGCCGCCGCTGACCCTCATTCCGAGCGCCCGCTTGACCTGTTTCTCGAAAAACTCGTTGGAGCACAGCTGGCACGAATCGCTGAATCTGACGAGTCTTATCCCTCTGTTCTCGTACGCGAAATATGAGGACGAGAGTATCCTGTCGAGCTCCGCCTCCGATATCTCGCAGGTCTCGGCGATCTTTTCGTACTTTACCGGGAAGCCCGCGGCGAAGAGTATCGCCTCGACGGCCGGGGCGCGGCTCATGAGGTCTATGTCGTCGTGGACGAAATATGTGTCTGTCGTTACCTGGTCACTCATTGCCGGTCCTCCCGTCGCGCGCGTGGCTCGTATTAAGGATAAAGATCACCCGTTCGTCCTCCGTCACCGACATGCGGATGCGCTGGACCTTGAGAAGCTCGAGCGAGGCGATGAACAGGGCGACGAGCGCCGAGCGGTTCGACGCCGTCATAAGTATATCCTCGAAGGGCGTCGCGCCCCTCCTGCGAAGTATCTTGAGTATCGCGAAAATCTTTGACGACACCGGCACGATCTTCGCCGCGAGGAGCTTTTCTATCTCCCGCTCGGAGTCCCTCACGATGTCGGCGTATCTGCTGTTTTTCTCCGCAACCCGCTGCATGGCCCGCACGAGCAGGGCGGGATCTATGTGGTCCGGGAGGTCGCCGCGGGTGTCGAGCTCTTCGGTCTCCTTGGCTATGCGCCCGCCGTAGACCGTGTATCTGTCTGCGAGGAAGGCGGCCGTCTCCTTCGCCCTCTGGTATTCGGCGAGACGGCGCGCGAGGCCTGCGCGGGGATCCTCCTCCGGCTCGCCGTCGTCGACGACCGGCTTCGGGAGGAGCATGCGGCTCTTTATGAGAAGGAGCTCCGCCGCCATTACGATGAACTCGCCGGCGATCTCCATGTCCATCTCCGCCATCTGACGGAGATAATCGTTATACTGGTCGCATATCTCGGCGATGGGTATGTCGTATATGTCGACGTTATTCTTTTTTATGAGCGCGAGGAGAAGATCGAGGGGACCCTCGAAAACCTCGAGCTGAAAGCTTAGCTCACCCATTGGAGAACCTCAGACCTTTATGACAAGTTCTATAAGAAAATCGAATCCGCCGAGAATCCCGCTCCTGAGGAAATCGAGCGGAACGTCGAACACGCCGACCCACAACAGGGCGATGAGGACGTATTTTATTATCCTCTCGTATTTCATAACGCCGAAATAGACGCTGTCCGGCAGGAAGGCGAACAGTATCCGCGACCCGTCGAAGGGCGGGATCGGGAGCATGTTGAACACGGCGAGGCCGACGTTCAGCACCGTCGAGACGTAGAAGAGATAATACAGGATGAAAAGCGGATAGTAATACCAGTCCGTCGTATATACGGGTATGATCCCTATGATATGCATAAAAACGTCGGACACGAAGCCGAGCAGCAGGTTGGAGAGCGGGCCGGCCGCCGCCGTTATCGCCATCCCCTGCTTGGGTTTTT
>JAGABQ010000022.1:0-8216 GCA_017614495.1 Clostridia bacterium | reverse complement strand
CGAGCCCGTCGCGCCGCCTCTCGCACAGCACCTCGGCGCGCCCCTCCGAAAGGAGCCTGCCGAGCGCCCCGAGCTTCGACTCCCGGGCGACCTCGCGGAGCCGCGCCGCGCGCTCCTCCGAAACGGGAGCGGGTATCTGCCCCTCCATCGCGGCGGCCTCCGTTCCCGGTCTCTTTGAGTACCTGAAAATGTGGCAGTGGAGAAGCCCGAGCTCCTTCACGAGATCCGAGGTCATGAGAAAATCCTCCTCCGTCTCGGTCGGGAAGCCGACGATGAGATCGGCGGTGAGGCACAGACCGGGGATTTTTTCAAGAGCGTAGCCGAGGTTTTCCCTCAGCATGCGGGAATTGTATTTTCTCCTCATGAGCGCGAGTATCCTGTCCGAGCCGGACTGGATCGATACGTGAAAATGAGGACAGAACCTGCCGTTCTCCGCCACGCGGTCGATAAAGCTCCGCGTCATGAACGACGGCTCCATCGAGCCGAGACGTATCCTTTCGATGCCGTCGATGAGGGAGACGCCGTCGATGAGGTCCGGCAGCCCCCTGCCGTAGGCGGCGGTCTCGATGCCCGTCAGCACGACCTCGCGGCAGCCGGCGGCGGCGAGGCCCCTGACCTCGCTCAGTATATCATCGCGATCCCTGACGGCGGCGGCGCCCCTCACGTCCTTTATGACGCAGTAGGAGCATTTCCCGTTACAGCCGTCCTCGATCTTGACGTAGGCGCGGGTGCGGTCAAAGCCGCTTATCCTCATCGGCTCCACCCCGCCCCCGGGCGGGACTATCACGGTCTGAGCAAGAGGCGCGCCGGTCTCCGAAAAGCGCCTTATCGCCTCGTACGCCTCGTTCCTGTTGCGGGTCCCGCACACGAACGACACGCCCCCGATCCCCGAAAAGGTGTCGGGTTCGAGCTGAGACGCGCACCCCATGACGCAGACCATCCCTCCGGGACAGGTCTTCACCGCCCTGCGGACGGCCTGGCGCGATTTTCTGACGCTCTCCTCGGTCACGGCGCAGGTGTTGACGACGCATATATCGGGCGTCTCGCCGCGCGCGGCGGTCCCGATCCCGAGCGCGCCGAGCTTTTCCCTGAGCGCCTCGCTCTCGGAGTGATTTACGCGGCAGCCGAGCGTGACAAAGGAGACCTTCATCAGACCTCGAAAGCCCACTCGCCTTTTTTGAATATTCCGACCGTCCTGCCGTCGCGGGTCCTGCCCGTTATCTCGGTGTCGGCGGCGCCGATCATGAAGTCGACGTGGATTATCGAGTCGTTGATCCCCATGCCGTGGAGCTCGTCCTGCGTGAATTTCTCGTAGTCCTTCATGCAGTTCGTGAAGCCCATGCCGAGCGCGAGGTGGCAAGCCGCGTTCTCGTCGAACAGAGTGTTGTAATAGATAACTCCCGATTCCCTTATCGGCGAGGAATACGGCACGAGCGCAGTCTCGCCGAGCATGCAGGCGCCCTCGTCCATCTCGATAAGGGTCTTCAGTATCTCGGTCTCCTCGTCGGTGCTGCCCTTTATCTCGGTCGCTTTGCCGTTTTCAAAGCGCACCGAGAAGGACTTTATGAGCTTGCCGTTGTACGAGAGCGGAAGCGTCGAATAAACCACGCCCTCGGTACGCGCCTTGTCGGGCGATGTGAAGATCTCCTCGCTCGGGATGTTCGGGTTGAACTTGAGCTTTTTCCCGAGAGGGGATTCGCATCCGCCCATGAACTGCATCCCCGGGATGAGCCCGACCGTGAGGTCGGTGCCGTTGCCGGATTTGATATGAAGCGAATCGAGCCCGAGGGAGTTGAGATAATCGCATCTGCGCGCGAGCTCGCTATTATGTCTCGCCCACGCGGCGCGCGGCGACCTGCCGTCCGCGCGGGAGCATTTGAGGATGTATTCCCAGAGCTTTTCGACGGCTTTCTTTTCGCTCAGCTCGGGGAAGAGCTTCCTGGCCCACGCCTTGCCGGGCACGGCGGCGATGCACCACTGATATTTGTTTTCCATCTGGTCGCGATAGGGCTTGAGGACCTTTGCCCTCGCCTGTCTCGCTCCCGCGAGCTTGACGGTGTCGCACCCCGCGAGAACGTCGGGATCGAAGGAATCGAGGAATATGCGGCACGGCAGAGTGTTTACGCGGTGCTTCTGCCTCTCGATCTCCCAGTCGGCGACCTTTTTCATCTCGTCGAGCTCCATATATCTGAGTTCCAGGGCGGTCATGCGGTCGTCCTCGTACTATACGGACACCCGCGACGCCCCGGCCTTATACGCCTCCTCGGCGAGGGTAAGCACGAAATCCGGCTGGTCGAGGCCGGCGATCACGAGGACCTCCTGCCCTTTTCTCACGTTGATCCCCTTGCGCACGATCAGCTCGGCGTATTTTCTGAGTCTGGATTCTCTCATTTTTGTTTTTCCTCCGTGTTTCCGGGGTAGATGCAGACGCCGCAGTACCGCGACATCTCATCAAACTCCCGTTTGTATTTTTCTTTTTCCGCGTCGGTCATTTGCGTCCTGACGGCGCGTATAAGCAGATTTTTGGGCGTGTCCTCCGGGTCGGTCAGCTCGGTCGTCACTACCGAATAGCCGCTCGCCTGCAGGCGTTTGCACCTCAGGGCGTCGGTTATCGCCACGGCGAGCTTTTCCCTCAGCAGAGGGTGGGACATAACCGGCGAGAGCGCCTCTCCGAGCTCCGATCCGCGGCTCAGCTGGCTCACGACCTGATGGTGACAGCACGGCGTGGAGAGGATCACCTTCGCCCGGTATTTCGCGGCGGCGGTCAGAACGATGTCCGTCGCAACGTCGCAGGCGTGGAGCGAGAGCACGAGATCGGGCTCCCTCTCGGGGACGAAATCCCCGATGTCGGTGCATCTGAACCTCATGCCGCGGTATCCGAGCTCCCTCGCGCAGCCGGCGCAGAACTCGATGACGTCCCGCTTGAGGTCGGCGCAGTCCATGAGGACCTCCCGTCCCCTGACCTCCGTCAGATACCAGTACGCGGCGAAGGAAAGATAGCTCTTTCCGCAGCACAGGTCGAGGAGATAGAGCTCGCCCTCCCGCGGGAGCTTGTCGTAAACGTCCGAGACGTAGCCGAGAAACCTGTCTATCTGGCGGAACTTCGCCCTTTTCCGGTCGATGACCCGCCCGCTCCCGTCGCACACTCCGAGCAGGATGAGAAACGGATAGCGCTCCCCGTCGTAGAGGACGTGGCGTTTTTCCCTGTCGTGGGGAGAGACCTCGCCGGGGGCCTCCTCCGTACTTTTTATGCCGTTCATGAGGACGCATTTTCCCGACTTCGATACGGCAAACTCCGCGTCCCCCGCGGGCGTCATGACGTTGCACTGGCGATACGCCCCGAGATAACGGGAGATCAGCCCGCGCGCCTCCTCCGCCGCGAGGTTGTCGTGCCTGTTTTTGCCGTCGGGGTAAAAGGTCTCGAGCTGAAGATACGTTTTGCCCTTCAGCCGGACGAGCCGACCCTCGCACCTCACGCCGTCGGCGGGGTCCTCCGGCCGGCTCAGAACTATTTTCTTTATCGCGCGGCGGTCGGCCAGACCGCCGATTAGCTCCGCCGTCCGGGATATGACTTCCTCCCGGGTGCCGCTGAACGTCTTTCCCATGCCGGATTCCTTTCTCACATCTATATTATTTTACACCGAAAGCCCCCGAAAATCAACCTCGGGACGGGCCCGAAAAACTTTTTCCCCGCGGATTTTTCTGTTGACACATTCCCCCGCGTGTGATAAAATTTTAGAACACTTGAAAGGTCACGCGACGGCGCGGAGGCGCCGGAAGGGATGGTGACGTTATGGACGTTCCGTTTATCATCAACACCTCGATAGGAAACCGGACGGGGCGGAGGATCCTCGCCCGGAACGACCCCGACGACCCGATACGCTTCGCCGTGGTCGGGGACATCACGCCCGACGGGAAATACGGCCGCACGGTCCTGCTCGCGACCGCCAGCCGCCTCTTCACCTATCGGGAGGACACCGACGCATTTTCGGAGGACACCCTCTTCTCCGACGTCGAAAAAATATGGAACAAGCGAATGTACGGCAACGGGCTCATGCGCGTGAAGCTGAAAAGCGGAGAACAGAAGGACGTTTTCCGTTTCAATTTCACCGTCGCGAGTCTCTCGGACGCCGTACTTTCTTACGTCGATCAGATAAGAGGGGGCGAAAGCCCCGACGAGGCGTTTGCCGGGATAAAATCGTCTTACGACAAGCTCCTTTCGGTCTGCCCCAAGTGCGGCAGGACGCTCTCCTCCCCGGGGGTGCAGTGCGTCAACTGCATGGACAAGGGCAAGCTCGTCAAAAAGCTCGGCGTGTACCTGAAGCCCGAGGCGCTCGTCCTCGCGGTCTCGGTCGTCATCTCGATCCTTACGACGGCGATAACCCTCGTCCCGCCGCTCCTCACCCGCTCGCTCGTCGACGACATCCTGCCGAACGGGGACGCTCAGCGTCTCGTTTACGTTGCCGTCGCGCTCGTGCTGCTCAACGTGGTACAGTACGCGATGGGCGGCTTCAGGGGATATCTCCTGAGGGCGGCCGGCGACAGGATAGTCGCGCGCATTCGCTGCGAAGTATACGAAAAGGCCCAGCGCCTGCCGATGAGATTCTATGACAGGACCTCGACCGGCTCGGTCATCAACCGCATAAGCGGCGACACGGCGACGATACAGGCCTTCATGCTCAGGATCACGCAGGAGGTCGTCGTCCAGTTCTTCAAGATGATAGGCATCATCGTCGTGATGATAGCCCTCAACTGGAAGCTCACGCTCCTCTCGCTCATACCCGTCCCGGTCGTCGTCATCGGGGCGCGCATATTCGGCAAAAAGATCGCGCCGTTCTATAAGAGGATATGGCGGCGCAGCTCCGCCGTCACCTCGACCCTCACCGACACGATCCCGGGGATAAGGGTTGTCAAATCCTTCACAAACGAGGGCAATTCCGTCTCGCGCTTCGCCGGCACGGTCGACGACTGGCGCGTGACCGACACCCGCGCCGGCCGTATGCTCAACATATATCCCGCGGTCGTCAACCTGCTCGTCTCGACTGGGACGGTCGTGATATGGGCGCTCGGCGGCAGGATGGTGATCTTCGGCGGGGCGATCACGGCGGGTCTTCTCGTCTCCTTCATATCCTACGCCTCCATGTTCTACGATCCCGTGAACTTCTTCGCCAACCTGTCCGACTCGACGCAGAACGCGATGGCCTCCGCCGAGCGTATAATGGACATAATCGACGCCGAGCCGGAGCACGATTTCGGCAAAGGCAACACCGACGCCGACATAGGCGGCAGGATAGAGTTCCGTAACGTCAATTTCTCCTTCGACAGGACCAAAAAGGTCCTCAAAAACATCAATCTGACGATAGAGCCCGGCGAGATAGTCGGCATAGTCGGCACGACGGGCTCGGGCAAATCGACCCTCGTCAACCTGCTTCTCCGCTTCTACGACCACTACGACGGCCTCATCACCGTCGGCGGGGTGGACATCCGTCAGATAGACATGCAGTAGTACCGCTCCCGCATCGGATACGTCCAGCAGGAGCCGATGATGTTCCACGACACGGTCTACAACAATATCTCCTACGGCACCGGCGAGTTCACCGTCGACGAGGTCATAAACGCGGCGGACATCGCGAACGCGCACGAGTTCATAGTCCGCCAGCCGGACGGCTACGACACCGTCCTCGGCGAGCGCGGCACGGGGCTCAGCGGCGGCGAGCGTCAGAGAATATCGATCGCCCGCGCCATGCTGAGGAACCCCCGTATGATGGTGTTCGACGAGGCGACGGCCTCCGTCGACTCCGAGACCGAGCATCTCATCCAGGAGGCCATCGAGAAGATGATAAGCGGCCGCACGACGATAATGATCGCCCACCGCCTCTCGACCCTCTCCAAGGCCACGAAGATCGTCGTGGTGGACAACGGCGAGATCCTCGAGTGCGGCTCGCCCGCCGAGCTCATGGAGAAAAAAGGCAAGTACTACCGCCTCGTTCAGATCCAGTCCATGTCGGACAAGGTCGCCGAGGAAAAGCGCAGCGAAAACTTCGAGTGAGGCAGTAAAATGGGACGCATTTATATCGACAAATACACAGGAAAGATCGAGCGCACCGACGTTTATCTCGTTCGGCTCACGCTGAAGGACGGGACGGTGTACGAGAATCTCGAGCCGCGCCGGCTATTCCCCATAACCAACGAGAACATGTATATCACCCTGCTCGATCAGGACGAGCGCGAGCTCGGCTTCGTCCGCGACTACGGCGAGCTCGACGAGGGCTCCCGCGAGGCGCTCCGCCAGGCATTCGCGGAGTACTATATGATACCGAAGATCGTCCGTCTGATAAAGACCGAGGACAAGTTCGGCACGCTCAAATGGACGGTCGGGACCGACCGCGGCGAGGTCACCTTCCGTATCCGCAACCGCAATTCGGACATCAAGCGCCTTTTCGGCACGAATCGCGTCTTAGTCCGCGACAGCAACGACAACCGCTACGAGATCCCGGATATCGAAAACCTCGACCGCCGCAGCAAAAAGCTGCTGTTTGAGTTCCTTTGATACGACACGAAATAAAATCGCCCTCCGCCACGCGCGGAAGGCGCTTTTTATTTGTTTTTGCTACAATCCTTTTTTCTGCACTTTGTGTGGATTTGGAATCAATATTCAATCTCAGTCTGCTCGTAGAAATATGTATATTGACCCATTGTGACCCTGCGATCACTCTTCCACCCACTGTAATATACCAAGTATCCTCCGTCAGAACATATTATTTTACCACCATCTTCAACACCAAATGTGCTCCCGTTAAATAGATATTTGTCAAGTTTGACGTTTTTTAGAGTCCCCTTGTTATAAACCCACAAACAATCGTCGTCAACTACAGTGTCTATGAACGGAACGAAATTTGTCGTTTCAAGCCCAGGGTTTACAGTAATATCAATTTTATTGACTGACTCGTCTCTGCCCGAACCCTCGACTGGGTTGTAGTCTAACAAACGAGTGATAGGATGTTTTCCGGGTTTGTCTCCACCATAAACAATAACATATCTCCTACCAGAAACCGGTCTGTCAACTTTAAGATACACGGTCTTCATTTTCGTCTTGGGTTTTTTCGTTGTCTCTGCGGGCTTCGTTTCTTTTTTCTTTGTTGTTTCAGGCTCCGTTTCTTTCGGAATCGTGGTTATTTCTTCCGTCGTTTTTGGCTCTGGTTCTGTGGCTACAACAGATTCCGTGTCTGTTTCTGTAATAGTTTCCGTGGATTCGTCGGTAGCGGAGCATGAAACTATGTTGCTTGTATCATCTTCGGCGGATGAAACTTCCTTTAAAACAGTTTCACGAGTAATATCCAGTTCGTTATAATTCACTTTTTTGGCTGATTGTTTTACCAACATCACGGTTGCATATATGGCCCACGCAACGGCAATTACACATACAACGGAAAATATGAGAGTTAGAACTTTTGATTTATTTGATTTCATGTTTGTATCGATTTCCTTCCCTTATCAAAACACGCCACAAAAAAAGTGCGTCTTTTACCAAAACCATGTCTGCTCGGAGCGTATTAAACTGTGTGACAGCGTAATTATATCACGGAGAGAGAAAATAGTCAAGCCGATTTGGCGGTTTGCGGGCGCGCGCCTTTCCCGTATTGAAAAAATCCCCCCGTTATGGTATAATTTCAGGCGAAAGGATAAGACCATGGCAAAACTTATACTCGCGTCCGGGTCTCCGAGGAGACGCGAACTTTTTGAGAGACAGAATATAGATTTCGAGGTCGTCCTGCCCGAGGTGGACGAAAAGGGCGTGACGGCGGAAAACCCCGGGGAGCTCGTGAAAAAGCTCTCGGCGATTAAATGCGCGGACGTCGCGGGCAGGGCGGGAGACGCCGCACCCGTGGTCGCCGCCGACACGGTCGTCGAAATTAACGGAAAAGTGCTCGGCAAGCCGGCCGACGCCACCGAGGCGCGGGCTATGCTTAGGACGCTCTCGGGCGCCTCCCACCTCGTCCATACCGGCGTGACCGTCCGGCTGCGCGGCGAGACTGCGACGGTCTCGACCACGACGCGGGTGTTTTTCAGGCCGCTCGGAGAGGACGAGACCGAGGCCTACGTCGCCTCGGGAGAGCCGCTCGACAAGGCCGGAGCAGACGGCATTCAGGAGCGCGGCGCCCTTTTCTTGACCCGCATAGAGGGGGATTTCTACAACGTCATGGGATTCCCGGTCT